>JAFZMA010000190.1 GCA_017551215.1 Bacteroidales bacterium
GGCAACAGGATTCTTTGACGGAGTGCATCTGGGGCATCAGAAGGTGATTCTGACTGCAACACGCATCGCTGAGGAGAAAGGGCTTGAAAGCCAGGTTGTTACTTTCTGGCCTCATCCGCGCAGCGTGCTGCAGCAGGCGGCATACGACTTGAGGCTTCTGACCTCTCTGCAGGAGAAGGAGGTGCTTTTCAAGGCAATGGGGATAGACAGGGTGACCGTGCTGGATTTTACAAAGGCGTTCAGCCGCCTGTCTACGGAAGAATTCATAAGGGATTATCTCATGGCCAAATGCGGGGTAACCCATCTTGTAATAGGTTATGACCACCGCATAGGGCATGATCAGGGCAAGACGCAGGAGGAAATGATGGAAATCTGCCGCCGTTGCGGACTTGAAGTGTCAAGGGTGGAGGAGTTCACTCTGGACGGAGTGGTTCCGTCTTCTACCAAGATTCGGCATCTGCTTGAAAAAGGGGATGTGAAGAGAGCCTCAGCGATGCTGGGCAGGGAATATGCCCTCAAGGGTGTGGTTGTCTCAGGAAACCATCTGGGAAGGACAATAGGATTCCCTACGGCCAACCTTAAACTGTACGACCCTCTGAAACTTGTACCGGGGAATGGAGTATATGCCGTAAAGGTTACTCTTGGCAAGGAGCATTTTACAGGAATCTGCAACATAGGCACAAGGCCTACCGTGAGCAAGAACACGACTATATCCATAGAAACGCATATCCTTGATTTTGACGAGGATATCTACGGGCTGGATCTGGGTCTGGAGTTTGTTGGCAGGATAAGGGACGAGCAGAAATTCACGGATCTTCAGCATCTGAAAGCCCAGCTGGAGACGGACAAGAAGAGCGCTGTAAAATATTTTTTATAAATTTGCATTGTAAAAACGCGAACACGAGGAGTCCCTTCCGGGATTCTTCTTAATTTTTATGTTATGGCAAAAGGACAATATGTAACGGCAGAAGGCCTGGAGAAACTCAGGGAGGAACTCAACGATATGATTTCCGTCCAGAGACCGGCCATATCCAGGGCTATCGCTGAGGCAAGAGATAAGGGAGACCTTTCCGAAAATGCTGAATACGACGCTGCAAGGGAGGCACAGGGTCTTCTGGAACTCAAGATATCCAAACTGCAGGATCTCATTGCAAACGCAAAGATCATAGACGAATCCCAGATAAGCACTGAGCAGGTTGGAATGCTCAACAAGGTTACGGTCAAGAACCTGAAGACTGGCGCCAAGATGGTTTTCACCCTTGTAGGCGAGAGTGAGGCAAACCTGGCCCAGGGCAAGCTGGCGGTTTCCACTCCAATAGGTAAGGCTCTGTTCGGGCGCAAGAAAGGGGAGGTTGTGGATGTGAACGCTCCTGCCGGGATAATCAAGTTCGAGATACTGGACATTTCTATCTGACAAATACACAAGAAGATGGCATCTATATTTTCAAGAATCATAGCAGGTGAGATTCCTTGCTACAAAATCGCCGAGACAGAAGATTACTTTGCTTTTCTGGACATTTCTCCGGTTCAGCTGGGACATACTCTGGTTGTTCCAAAGAACGAGAAGGACTATATCTTCGATTATGAAGACGAATACTACGCTGGCCTCTGGAAGTTTGCCAAGAAGATTGCCGAGGCTCAGAAAAGAGCCATTCCTTGCCGCAAGATAGGGGTTGCCGTAATAGGTCTGGAAGTGCCTCACGCACACATACATCTGGTGCCGATGAACAATGAGGGAGACCTGGATTTCGACGGAGCCAAGAAACTGCACCCTTCTGCAGAGCAGATGGAGGAAATCGCAGAGAAGATAAGGAAGGAACTCTAATTTTCAGACACGCATCATGAGAAAATTTTTATTTGTTGCAGCTCTGGCCGCCCTTGCCGCCTGCAGTTCGGACAAGGCCTCTCTCAAACTGAAAGTGGATGGTGCCGCAGACAGGGAAGTTGTGCTGAGTATGCTGAATGTCAGCCAGGTGGATGTGGTGGATACTCTTAAGACAGATGCCTCCGGAAATGCTTCCGTCAAGATAGATCTTCCTTATAAGTCTCCGAATTTCTACTATCTGACTTACAACGGAGTGCAGATTGCGTCTTTGCTTCTGAGCCCGGGAGACAAGGCTAAGGTGGAAGTGGACAGCAATGGCCGTAACCTGAAGATAAGCGGAAGCAAGGAGTCTGAACTTTTGCAGGAGGTTGACGCCAGTATAGCCAAGAGCCAGAAGTCCTTTGATTCCCTGAGCGTTCAGCTGATTGCATGCAACGATATAGGAGATACGGAATCCGTAAAGAGGCTTCGCGTAGAGCTGGGCAAGCTCTATGTCACTCAGAAGCAGGCCGCAGTAAGGCATCTTGTAAAGTATCCTTATTCTTTCACTAACCTCAGGAATCTTTACAGGCACTTCAACGAGAACTTTCCTATGTTCTCCGACATTACAGACGGAGTTTATTATCGTCAGCTCTGCGATTCACTGAAGACTCTTTATCCTAATTCTCCATACGTGACCTCTCTGGATAACGATGCCGTGAGCCTGTTCAACGATATGGAACTGTCTTACAGGCTGAAGGATGCACAGCAGGCAGTTTTCCCGGAAATCTCTCTTCCTGATACAAAGGCGGAGATTAAGAACCTTACGGCTCTGATCGGAAAACCGTTCATTCTCCTTTTCTGGGATCCTTCTGACAATACCCAGAAGATGTTCAACGCCGAGTTAGAAAAGATTTATTCCCAGTTCAAGGGCCGCGGTCTGGAAATCTACTCTGTTTGCGTAGGAACAGATAAGGCATACTGGAATTCAATCGTGAGCCGTTTCCCTTGGATAAACGTTTGCGACGGCAAGGGGAATGCAACACAAGGCCTTGTGCAGTATAACGTTACAAAGCTTCCTGCTTTGTTCCTGTTCAATAGGGAAGGGGCGATAGTGGGAAAGGATATATTTGACCAGAAGGGACTTTCTAAAGCAGTTTCTTCTGTTTGCCAGGAATAAATTCCTTTAGGTAGAACGGCTGGAAATATGCAAGGTCTGCAAACCGGCCCTCTTCCAATGCTTTTGCAGCATCTATTCTGAGGCCGGATGCCAATGGTGTCTGGTTGAGGATTGTAGCGTTGTCCGGAAGAGTTCCGTATGTGTCTTCCAGAAGCTTTCCGAACTTAGGGGCTCCGTTTCCCGCAAAGAGAACGGGGCCTTCTTCTGTCAGATTCCTGAAACTTTCCGGAGACAGAATCTTGGCCTCCGTCTTTTCCAACTGGTTGCAGTTCCCGTCAAATACAGCGGTGTAGACTTCCATTCTTCCGGCATCTATCATTGGAACAATATGCCTGAATTCCTTTGTGCAACTCTCACTTGCGCAGCGTGCTATGACAGCCAGAGTGTTGATTCCTATAAGATTGGTCTTTGCAGCGTAGGCTATTCCCTTGGCAAGGGCCACGCCAATCCTGAGGCCCATGTAGCTGCCCGGGCCCTCGCTCACGGCTATGGCAGCCAGGTCAGAAGCCTTTATTCCGTTCTCCTTCAGAATCCCGTCTGCCAATGGTGCCAGGACAGTGTCGTGGCTGCGTCCTATGTGGCAGACTTTCTGGGCAATCAGGGTGCTGCCGTCTGCAAGGGCGGCCGAACATGTTTCAGTGGCAGATTCTATAAGGAGAATGAATTGTCCCATCGCTGAGGAAAATTATTTCTTTTCTGGACTCAGTTTGACTTTTGTTCCGTCTTTAAGTGTCTTGCTGATAGCGTTGAAAGGTCCTGTTACAACAACGGAAGTGTCTGAAAGACCATCGGTTATCTGTATGTGAGTCATGTCTTGCAGACCGGTCTTTACGGCTACCGGATGTACGGTCTGGTCTTTTGCGGAATAGGTGAAGACAAACGATTTTCCTGTTGTTCCGGTAGCAAGGTCAGACCTCGAAGTGATGGCGGAAAGAGGAAGGGCAAGAACGTTCTCGGCGCGGCTTGTCTGAATCTGGACGGAGGCGCTCATTCCCGGGCGGAACGGAGAGGAGTTGTCTTTCAGGAGATCCAGATATGACTCCGGAGAAATCCTCACCTTAACCTCAAACGTTGTGGCCTGATCCAAAGAAGCTGTGGATGAGCTCTTTGAAGAGTTGGCAACTTCTGTTACAACACCGTAGAAAGTGCGGTCTGTGTATGCGTCCACAGTGATCTGCGCGCTGTCTCCAGGATTGAGGCGGATGATGTCGTTCTCGTTCACATCCACCAGAACTTCCATCTGCTTGAAGTCAGCAACCCTGAACATTTCTGTTCCGGCCATCTGGGAAGTTCCCACAACCCTTTCTCCAAGTTCCACGCTGAGCTTGGAAATTATACCGTTCATAGGGGAATAGATGGTGGTCTTGACCAGATTCTCCCTTGCCTCCTTCAGGCGGGCTTCTGCGCTGGAAATGTTGTACTTGGCTCCATCCAGCTGCTGCTGGGCCACATCCCACTCCGCACAAGCAGCTTCGTATTCGGCCTTGGATACGGTGCGCAGCTCGTAGAGCTTGGCATAGCGGTCGTAGTTCTGCTGGGCGCGCAGAGTCTGGGCCTGCTGCTGCTTGTAAGAAGCCCTGGCTGCATTTACGGAAGCCATAGCCTGGTCTACAGCAGACAGATAGATGTCCTGCTTTATCTTGATAATAAGGTCTCCTTTCTTTACGGCATCGCCTTCCTTTACGTGAAGTTCCACGATTTCTCCGGATACGTCCGGACTAATCTTTACTTCCGTAACCGGCTGTATCTTTCCATTTGCCGGAATAGTCTCCGTAATAGTCATCCTTTCTATCTTGGAAGTTTCCACAACAGGAGTCTTGTCTCCCTTGCACATTTTGGATGCTATCATCAGAAATACAATAAGGGCTGCCGCAGCCAACCACCAGATGTTTTTTTTCTTCTTCTTTGCCATTTGAAACGCTTTTATAAATTGATGGCCTTGCCTTTGTAGAAATCCAGAATCTTGAGCTCGAACAGATATTGGTATTTAGCCTGATAATAGGCACTTACCGCCTTGAACAAATTTGTCTTGGCAATGTTGTAGTCTGTAGCGTTCATCATTCCCACGTTAAATTTGTTTTCTGTATAAGTGAAAGATTCCTGGATACTTTTCATGTTTTCCTTTGCCGCCTTCATTCTTTCCAGAGCATTGAAAGCCTCGTTGTAGGCCGTCTGGATCTCCTTGAGAAGAGACTGTTTCTGGACCTCCAGCATAATTGCCGTATTCTCCCTGGCAAGCTTTGCGTTGCGGGCGGAAATTCTGGAAGACAAGCCGTTGAATATAGGTATGCTCAAAGACAGGCCAACAGAAGGATTCTTGTTATGCTCGAACTGGGTGAAGAAGGCGCCGCTTTGGCCATCTGTGTAATAAGATCCATAGCCTGCCTGCACGGAAATGGAAGGCAGCAATCTGGCTCTCACCATGTTGTAGTCATACTTGCTCTTTTCCAGATTATACTCGGCGATTTTAACCTGAGGCAGATTGAGAGCCTGGCTGTATATTCCTTCCACAGTTCCCTCAGGAAGAATGTCTTCATCCACGGAAACATCCGGAGCGGCGATATCAAAATCCTTTTCCATCTCAGGAGGCAGGTCCAGAAGCTGTATGAGGGTAAGAAGATTTGTCCTTACGTCAGATGTGGCGGAAACCAGCTGGGACTTCTCGTTTGCAAGCTGAGCCTGGACTTCCAGAAGCGTGCTGTAAGCCTGGCTGCCGGCATCCACCAGCTTTGCCGTGCGTTCCACCTGCTCTTTGGTGCTGTTGCAGCTTTCAAGAGCGCTGCGCTCTATCTCGCGGGCAAGCAGCAACTGAAGATAAGCTCTTGTTATCTGGATAGTTATGTCGTTCTTGACTTTTTCCACCTGTTCTTTTGCAATCTCCAGAGACGTGGCGTTGCTCTTTATGGAATTAATCTTTGAGAAACCGCTGAACACCGTGGCGGAAGCACTCAGGTTTCCACTGGTGGACATGCTTCTTTTGTTCTTTATGATTTCCAGTGTCTGGAGATTGACGCTTCTTCCCCAACTCATGCTGTGGTTCAGCCCTGCGCTTACGCTTGGAGCCAAATCCCACTTGGACTGCTTGACGTTCCCTTCTGCCTGCTCCACGCTAATCTCTTCCATCTTCACCTGGAGGTTGTTCTGGCGGGCATAATCTATGCATTGCTGGAGCGTCCAGAGCCTGCCATTCTGGGCAAAGCCGCATACACTTGCACACAGAGTCAAGGCTACTGATATGATCATTGCTTTTTTCATCGGGCACAAATATAAGAATCTGTTTTGAATTATTTCTTATAACATGTTGCATGGTATATTTCAAATAAAACAAAACAGATTCCGTGAAAAGGGAAACTCCCTTTTTTACTTGGCGTACATCATCAGGAATTCTACAGGCATATCCTTCAAATTCTTCCTGTTCTGGATCATTATCTTGATGGCTCTTACAATCGAACCGATTCCATAGCCAAGAGCTTCCATGAATCTGGAAACATCAGCATCCTTTCCGGCAAATACCAGACTCTGCTCAGAGGCGGAGATTTCTACAAACCCTTTCATATCAACCCTCCTTATTTTGAGAACACGAACAGAGGCTGGCCCTCAACTCCTTTTTTGTAGCCTTTGTAGAAATCCTCACCATATGTGGCGATGAAATCTATTACAATGCCCAAGATCTTTGCGATCCTCTTGATTGTCTCGGGGTTCAATCCCCCGCAGACCGAGAGCTCATCGTCTCTTACATCGACAAATCCTCTCACTTTCAATCTCTTGTCTTCCATATTGTCAATAGTGTTTTGATTTCCGGCAGACTTGGCGCGCCGGATTCCGCCTTATGACCGGCCAGTCAATTCTATCCTGTTGTCGCAGCAGGAGGCTATCCTGCTGTCATGAGTAATCACAATCACGCACTTTCCGGATTCCTTAAGATCCTGCATAAGCTTTATGGAAGAAGCAACAGATTCTTCATCCATGTTGGAAGCCGCCTCATCGAATATCATAACATCTGCATTCGAATGCAGCATCCTGGCAGTCAGAACCATCTGCCTTTCTCCGGAGGAAAGTCTAACGCCGCCTTTCCCAAGACCGGACAGAAGTCCCTTGTCCAGCCTTCTTATAAGAGGCTCCATTCCAGCAAGCCGGCATGATTCCATAACCAGTTTAACTTCCTTTTCATCTATGTTTCCGTCCCTTCTTCCCGGGGACATTGCTATATTGTCAAAGATGGTGGCATTGAAAAGATGAAAATTTTGAGGAATCGACGAAACTATGCTCCTCCAGCAAGTAATAAGAATATTTTGGATATCAATGCCACCATAGGCTATACTTCCGCTGTCTGGAGTGTAGTCCCTGAGTATCAGAGAGGCAACGGTACTCTTTCCGCATCCGTTAGGTCCCAATATTCCCGTAATGCACCCCTTTGGAAAAGTGCAGTTGAGGCCTTCTATGAGAGATCTTCCGCCACGGTATCTGAAGCACACATCCCTGAATTCCAGATCCATGGGTTCTCCCTTCAGAACAGTCAGACAGGCGCTTGAGCCGTCTGTTTTTACCTCTTGGAAATCTGTTATCCCGTAAACCCTTTCAGATGCCGTAACAGCCTCGTTCAAAAGTGAGTCGAACTGTACCAGAGTGCTTGTCGGTGAAATGAAAAATGCACTGAGAGTCCAGAAACTGACCAGTTCTCCCAGAGTCATCTTCCCGGCGATAACGGCACTTCCGCCAATTATGAGCACTGCACCCAGAATCAGCTGGTTCAGCGCATTGCCCAGCCCTGAAAGCAGAGCCCCCAGCTTTCCTGCCTTGAAATTCCAGAAAGCCAGGCGGGAAAAGCTGCTGTTGAAACTCAGCGATTCCGTTTCCACTCCAAAGTGCCTAATATCCGCCTCACCCTCAATGCTATCCATCACATCGTTCTCAAACTCCGCCGCCGCAGCCATCACCTTGCGGCTCATTCTCCTGTTAATCCTGTCAGCCACCAAAATCAGCGCCACATAAACCGGAATACAGGCCATGAGAATTGCAGCTAACCTGCTGTAAAAGGTGAACATCAAGGTACACACGCCAATCAGCGTAACAGTGCATACGCACACGCTCACCACGCCTCCGCAGATGAACATCCTGATCTTCCCCGTATCTGAGAGCCTGCTTTCCAGTTCCCCCTTGGGATAATCGCAGAAGAATTTCTCATCCATCTTAAGTATCCGCCTCATGAAGCCTATAACCATGGAGGTGTCCACTGAAACCCCGCCCTGAATAAGATAAAGGTCTCTCAGATATCCTATCATCAGCGATATGGGTATCATTGCCAGGATAACTCCTGCTATCACCGCCATCGTAGAGAAATTGCCTGCCGGGATGGCCTTGTCTATAAGCATCTGGAGCAGAAGGGAATTGCATATTCCAAGCGCAGTCAATACAATGGATCCGGCCAGAGCAAGAATTATCTCTCTGCGATGCATGTTCAGAAGCCTGAGCAGCCGTGTCTTCTTGCCGATGGTCCTGTCTTCTGCACGGTATCCCTCTCCCGGGCAGAAAAGCACGATGTATCCGCTCCATCTTCCTGCCAAATCCGCAATATTCACCCTCCCTATCCTTTCTTTGGCCGGGTCCATAACCTCCGCACTATCCTTCCCCACATTGTATATGACTACATAATGCAACATTCCCTCTTCAGATATTGTATGGGCAACAACGGGTGCGCCAGCCTGATTGAGGGTGCGCAGCCGTGCAACTTTTTCCTCCAGGCTCATTTTATCCGCCCCTTCTGCCTTAAGCGGCTTTGCGCTCAGCCCAATGCTTTGCGCCCCGTCTACAATACCCCTTATTGTTATTCCTTCAGAGGAACATCCGCACTCCCTCCTCACCAGACTCAACGGCAGGCGGAGTCCCCACCAGGCTGCTACGCAGGTCAGGCTGGCGGCTCCGCAGTCGTAAGAATCATTTTGCCTTATATGTATCTTCTTCCTCATCTTTCAAAAGAAGGGTGCCGGAAAAAAAGCCCATTTGTCCGAATTGTAGAAAAGTCCGGCACCCGTGGATATTATGATAACAACACACTCAATGTGCCTAGGCACAGAAGAA
>JAFZMA010000019.1 GCA_017551215.1 Bacteroidales bacterium
GTACAACGCTGTAGCTTACGGACTTGACAAGGAGACCGGACTGATAGATTACGACGATATGGAGAAGAAGGCTCTGGAGCACAAGCCAAAACTGATAATCGGCGGCGCCAGCGCTTATTCAAGAGAGTGGGACTGGGAGAGAATGAGAGCCATCGCAGACAAGGTGGGAGCAATCCTCTGGGTAGACATGGCACATCCTGCAGGACTGATTGCCAAGGGTTTGCTGAAGAACCCTGTTAAGTACGCCCATATAGTAACTTCCACAACTCACAAGACACTGAGAGGACCTCGCGGAGGTATCATCCTGGTGGGCAAGGACTTCGAGAATCCTTGGGGACAGAAGACCCCTAAGGGAGAAATCAAGAAGATGAGCGCCATCCTCAACTCCTCCGTATTCCCTGGCATCCAGGGCGGTCCGCTGGAGCACTGCATCGCCGCCAAGGCAGTTGCATTCTTCGAGGCACTGCAGCCGGAGTTCAAGACCTACGTAGAGCAGGTTCATAAGAACGCCGTTGTAATGGCAGAGGAGTTCATGGCAAGAGGCTACAAGGTTGTAAGCGGCGGAACAGACAACCACATGATGCTCATAGACCTTAGAACCAAGTTCCCTGAACTTACAGGAAAAGTTGTGGAGAACACACTGGTTCTGGCAGACATCACAGTCAACAAGAACATGGTTCCGTTCGACACCCGCTCACCGTTCCAGACATCCGGTATCAGGGTTGGTACTCCGGCAGTTACGACCAGAGGACTCAAGGAGAACGATATCAAGTTCGTTGTAGGCCTGATAGACAAGGTGCTGAATAACCTTACAGACGAGAAGGTTCTTGAGGATGTACGCCATCAGGTTGAGCAGTTGATGGCCGGACGCCCTCTGAACATCTGGTAGGGGATTCCATCGCTGAGTATGCTGCAGCAAAAAGAACATTTAGAAGAGATTATGAATATTATCAAGAAAACAATCCAGCTCGCAGACGGAAGGACGATAGAAATTGAGACTGGAAAACTGGCCAAGCAGGCAGATGGCTCGGCCGTTGTAAAGATGGGTGGCACAATGCTTCTTGCCACCGTTACATGCGCCAAAGAAGCAGAAGAGGATGTGGATTTTCTCCCTCTTCAGGTAGATTACAAAGAGAAGTTCTACTCCGCGGGACGTTTCCCTGGAGGTTTCATGAAGAGAGAGGGCAAGGCAAGCGACTATGAGATTCTGATTGCCAGACTTATAGACCGTGCACTCAGGCCTCTGTTCCCGGAAGATTTCCACGCAGCCGTATTTGTATCGGTGAACCTCATTTCAGCAGACAAGGATACTCAGCCGGACGCTCTTGCAGGTCTTGCAGCAGCAAGTGCCCTGGCAGTTTCCGATATACCTTTCAACGGACCTATTTCAGAGGTCAGGGTTGCCCGCATAGACGGACAGTATTGCATCAATCCGGGTTTCAAGGATCTGGAAAAGGCAGACCTGGAACTCATGGTTGGAGCAACAGCAAAGAACATCATGATGGTGGAGGGAGAAATGAAGGAAGTTTCCGAGGAGGTTATGCTCGGCGCCATCATGTTCGCACACCAGGAAATCAAGAAGCATTGCGCTGTTCTTGAGGAACTTACGGATGCAGTTGGCAAACGCCAGAAGAGGGAGTATTGCCATGAGGTCAACGACGAGGATATCCGCCAGGCATGCTCCAAGTTCTGCTACGACCGCTGCTACGAGATAGCAAAGGCAGCAATGCCAAAGCAGGAGCGCACAGAAGCTTTCGATAACCTCAAGGAAGAGTTCATGCAGACCATTCCGGAAGAGGAAAGGGAAGAGAAGACCGCAATGGTAAACCGCTACTATGCAGCCGTTGAGAAGAAGGCCATGAGAGACCTCATCCTCAACGAGGGCCGCCGTCTGGACGGACGTGCTACAACAGATGTCCGCCCAATCTGGTGCGAGGTAGACTATCTGCCATGCGCCCACGGAAGCGCAATCTTCACCCGCGGAGAGACCCAGAGCCTTGCAACGGTAACACTGGGTACCAAGCTGGATATGAAGGAGATGGACGAGGTGCTCATTGAGCGCACAGAGCCATTCGTACTCCACTACAACTTCCCTCCGTTCGCAACCGGAGAGGCAAGAGCCCAGAGAGCAACTTCCAGAAGGGAGGTGGGCCACGGCAACCTGGCAATGCGCGCCCTCAAGCCGATGGTTCCTACCGGAGAGGAAAACCCTTACGCAATAAGAGTTGTCTCAGATATCCTTGAGAGCAACGGTTCTTCTTCAATGGCAAGTGTTTGCGCCGGATGTCTGGCACTTATGGACGCCGGTATCCAGCTTAAGAAACCTGTAGCCGGAGTGGCAATGGGACTCATAGAGCAGGACGGCAAGTATGCCATTCTTTCAGATATCCTCGGCGATGAGGACCACCTCGGAGACATGGACTTCAAGGTAGCCGGAACCAAGGACGGAATAACTGCAACCCAGATGGACATCAAGTGCGATGGCCTCTCGGAAGAGATTATGGCAAAGGCACTTGCACAGGCCAACCAGGCACGTCAGCACATCATGGGAGAGATGATGAAGACTCTGGACGCTCCACGTCCTGAGCTTAAGCCTCACGCTCCTCGCATCGTCCAGATCAGAATTCCTGGAGAGTTTATCGGAGCCGTTATCGGCAAGGGCGGAGAAGTCATCCAGAAGATCCAGAAGGAGACAGGTACAACAGTTACCATCACTGAGGAAAAGCAGGACGACGGAACCAGCATCGGAGCTGTAGACATCTTTGGAACAGACAAGGAGAGCATGGAGAAGGCTCTCAACTGGATTAAGGGCATCACCACCGTTCCGGAAGCCGGACAGGTATATCACGGAAAGGTTGTTTCCATCCAGGACTTTGGAGCATTCGTGGAGATACTTCCTGGCAAGGAAGGTCTGCTGCACATTTCCGAGATGGCATGGAAGAAGACCGAGAAGGTAGAGGATGTTGTAAAGATGGGCGATGAGGTAGATGTCAAACTCCTTGAGATAGACGAGAAGACCGGCAAGATGCGCCTCTCCATGAAGGCCCTTCTGCCTAAGCCTGAGGGCTATGTAGAGCCTGTAAGGCGGCCTCGTCCAGAGGGCGGCAACAACCGCAACGGCAGCCGTCCTAACGGAAACCGTCCAAACGGAAACCGCGGAGGCAACAACAGTCACCAGAATAACAACCGTGGAGACCGTCAGAACAACCACTCTGACCGTTCACACAATACTCCAAAGGACAATCCATCCGGAGAATAAAGACGGCAGTTTTTAACAAGAGACTGATATACAGATGAATAAGTGTTTGTGGGGTATGCTTTTAAGTTACCCCACAAATGTTTAAATCGCTGAGTATTATATTATTATAAAATACGTTCTACAGAAGAGGGATGGCAGGAGCGTTACGCATAAATGACAGGAAGTTCAACTTCTGGTTCAACATGTTCATTCTGGTGGGGATGATAACTGCCGTTGTGGTGGTCAACGTCCTCAAGATCCAGGCTCAGCACGCTGTCACTGTAAAGCAGATAGTTGTGGCCGTGGGTGCTATCATGGGAGTGGTCAATACCGTCCTTAGCGCCAACGGCAACATCTGGACATTCCTGTTCGGCTTAATAGACGTGAGCATAGGTGCGTACGCCAATTACGACAGCGGCAACATGGGACAGTTTGCCCAGCATGCCTTCTACTTCCTCCCGATGCAGTTCATCGGCTATTGGCAGTGGAGAAAACTCGGAGCGGGCCGGAGGATAAAACGGGAAAAATCAAGCGCTGAAACCGAATCGTCCGGTTCAGAATACAAGACTGAGATCTCAAAAGTCAAGGCCCGCAGGCTTACCGGGCGGCAGTGGATATATGTTGGCATCGCCATAGTATTGGGAACGGCGCTGTGCTACGGCATCCTCTACTGGATAGACCTTAAGCAGCTTGAGGCCGGAAAAATCGCTGAGATAGACCAGGCCAAGCTTTTCCTTGACAGCTTTGTCCTGGTGCTGAACTTTGCCGGGCAGATACTGATGTCCTACGCATACGCAGACCAGTGGTATCTGTGGAACCTGGTGAACATCTTCTCCATAATGCTGTGGACCAACCGCCTGATGAGCGCCCAGAGCGACAGCTACACCATAGTGATGGTGATCAAGTACGCCTTCTACCTGCTCAACTCCCTGAACGGCCTCCGCATCTGGCTCAAACTCAGCAGACCTCAGCTCTCAACCGAATAGGCATCAGAAGTTCTCCAAACGCCTTACGCTTCGCTTCATCCCGCCCTGCCACCAAAAAAGGGTTGGCCATGTGGTCAACCCTTTATCATTGTAGAAACTCGTGCGATTACTTACGCAGATTGAGTTCCTTGACGATGTTCCTGTATCTCTCAATGTCAACTTCCTTAAGATAATCCAGGAAGCGGCGTCTCTTACCTACGAGCATCAGAAGTGCACGCTGTGTAGCATGGTCCTTCTTGTTCCTCTTCATGTGCTCGGTAAGGTGAGCGATACGGTAGGAAAATAAAGCAATCTGACTTTCAGCAGAACCAGTGTCTTTATTAGACTTTCCGTACTTGCCAAATATCTCTTGCTTCTTGTCTGAATTCAAATACTCAGCCATTGTGCTTAAGATTTTTGTTTGTTAATAATTGTTTTAACCGTGGAGAACCCGCTCGAGTTTCCCCATCGGGGACGCAAAGATATGAAAGTTTTTCAAAATCCAAGCATTTAGTGTGGCATTTGGCTTTCAAACCAAGGGGAGGTTTTGATGTGGAATGGCTTGGGCGTTCAGAGTTTTTGTAATTTTGCGTTCGAACTAAACCGCGGATGTTTAGAGCCGATATGCAGAGCAAGATAGTAAAATATGATAACGGGCTGGGGGAGGTGACCTTTACAAAGTATCCCCAGAGCCGGTCTATCAGGGTGATGGTGTCCGCCAAGGGGGAGGTCAAGGTTACCCTGCCTCCGTATGTGGGCTATGAGGAGGCGGAGCGGTTCCTTTTTTCCGTTGGCGGAAAGATTGTGGCACAGAGGAATGAGGTGCTCAGACGCCTGCAGTCTGCCGCCCAGGCCGGAGCTCCGTCCGACTATCAGACTAACAAGTTAGCTCACAAGATTCTGCCGCAGCGTACCCGTCAGATGTACGAGCTTATGACGCAAAAGGTCACCATCCGCAATCGCCTGGGGATTGTGATTAAGGACCCGTTCCGCTACAACAGGGTGGCAATAAAGGACAACTCCTCCAACTGGGGAAGCTGCTCAACGCTGCGCAACATCAACCTCAACATGAAACTTGTCCGCCTTCCGGAGGAACTTATGGACTATGTCATAGCCCACGAACTCTGTCATCTGGTCTATCCCAACCACAGCACAAGGTTCCACGCCCTCCTGAATGCAATAACGGACGGCAAGGAAAAGACTCTTGCCGCCCGTCTGAAGCAATACAAGCTGTAACTCCCTTATCGCTGCATCTTCACGAAGGTAGTGCCGTTGAACTGGTATTCAACGGGATTTGCCAGTTCCCACAGCCTGTCATCGGCGATGTAGCTAGGTCTGAGCAAAAGGACATTGTTGTCTTGTTCTCCGTGCCTGAGGTCTATGCCCCTAAGAGAGCCTTTCTCCCTGTCATACTCTCTCTTCATTTCCTTTACGGCGGACTTCAGGTCTGCAGGAACATCCACACCCTCAAAGAATTCGTCAAAAGCAGGAGCCTTGATCGGGTTCTCCACTTCTGTAAGCGCTCCGTCTTTTAGGATGAAGGTATTCATCTTGTCCAGAACAGCCCCATCCACACCGGCTTCCGTGTAATATAGTACAAAGATGCCGTCTTCTTCATTTAGCATGTGGTAGCAGTAGAGGTAAACTATGTCGTAGATGCCGCCATCTCCGTTCATGAAGCTGATGAAGTTAGGTGAAGTGTACTCATCAAAGACACGCTTAGTTTCGGTGGCATTTCTGTAAACGGAATCTGGGATTCTATTCGGAATCATGCTACGCGGAATGAGCTTGAGAGCTTCCTGGGCATAATCTGTGTTATATGCAACTGGCTGTGGCTCAGCCTCCGGAGTCTGGACCGCCTCGGTCTGTGTGGTGTCAGCGGCCGGAGCTGCAGCCTCTCCCGGCTTGCCCTTGCAGCTAGTCATAAAGGCGAGGGCTGCGAGTAATAATACTATCTGATAAGTCTTCATAAACAAAAGAAAAATAGGCTTGCCCGAATCGCGTCAGACAAGCCTGTCAATTGAAGAAATGTTACTTCTGGCTTAGAGCGCTAAGTCTCTCGTAGAGAGCATCTATACCTTCTATAAGCTCCTTTGTCACTCCCTTGTAATACTTGTCTGCCTTGATTTCAGGATTGCGGTTGTTGATCTTGTCAAAGAGGTCGTCCTGGAGGTCGAGTGCATCGCCGATGATTTCCCCAACCTTGTCCATCTTCTCCTCTCCGTTGAGTTCCAGATAAATGAAGCAGTCGTCTACAAGTTCTGCAACAAGGAATTCTACATCCTTCTTAATAGTTCTTAAATTTCTCATATAATTCTTTTAATGTTTTCTTTTTTTACTCAGCGATAAAAACGCGTTGTCATAATCTTTTATTCCTCTGCGGCATACTTGAGGTTCACGCCCTTGTTCATCTCCAGACCCAGACCAGGCTTGGAAGAAGGAACTATGCGTCCGTCCTCTACGGTGGAGGAGTGGAATACGTCGTTGGCAATCAGCCAGTTGCCGTCTAGGTCCGTCCACTCGCACACGGGAGCTATCTGCGCGCCTGCAGCGATGGCTACGGAAGTCTCCGTCATACAGCCGATCATCAGCTTCATTCCCAGAGCCTGCGCCAGAGATACCATCTCCCTTGCCTCGTGCAGTCCGGTGCACTTCATCAGCTTGATGTTGATTCCGGAATAGTGGCCGTAAAGCTTTCTTACATCGCTGAGCCTCTGGCAAGCCTCATCCGCCATGATAGGAAGCGGGCTTCTCTCTGTAACCCAGCCGGTTTCCTCAAGCATCAGCTTTGGCATCGGCTGCTCAATCATGTTCACGTTCTTGGTTGCCAGCCAGTTAATCATGTCAAGGGCATAGTGCTTGTCTTTCCAGCCCTGGTTTGCATCTATGCAGATGGTGGTATCTGTGACCTCACGTATAGTGTTGATCATCATCTTGTCCTGCTCCTCCGTGCGGCCCAGCTTAACCTTGATAAGATGGCCCTCAGCGGCGGCTTCCTTTGCCTTCTCCCTTACCTCTTCCTTGCTTGCAAGACCTACGGTGAATGAGTTGTAAGGGCAGTTCTTAGGGTTGAATCCCCAGATTTTCCACCATGGCTGTCCGATCATGTTTCCTACCAGATCGTGGAGGGCGATGTCTATGGACGCTTTTGCGGCGCAGTTGTAAGTTGTGATAGCGTCCATCTCTGCCATAATCTCTCCGATCATGAACGGATCCTTGAAGGTCTTAAGCACAGGCCTTGCCTTCTTCAAATAGTCTATGGCTGAGTTAGTTGTCTCTCCCAGGTATGGAGGCATGGCGGCCTCTCCGTATCCAACATATCCGTCGTAGGTGATTCTTGTCAGGACGATAGGGGTTGTGCTTCTGGAACTGTTGGAAATGGTGAAAACGTGTTTCATCTTAGCGGTGAACGGGCACCATTCAAGCTCCAGCTCCTTCTTCCCGGACGGCTTGGACACACCCTTTGCGCGGGCGAAAATCTGCGATGGACTCAGCAGAGCGGCAGCGGCTGTAAGCAGTCCTGCGCTCTTAAGGAATGTTCTTCTGTCGGTCATCTTGTGTGTATTTTAAAATGTTTATCTGTTTTTCCAGTTAATCTCAGCGATGCAATATCGGTGCTTAATTTGTGAGGCCGGCGTTCTTAACACTCACAACGCCTTTGCCCTGGTCTGCCGTGCCGATGATTCTGCGGGCCTTGAGCAGGCGCTTTGCTCCGGCGTAGTAATCCTTCTCCCCAGGAATCAGGCTGTTGATTCTCACCACGTTAGATGAGTGGATAATCATGCCGTCTCCCATGTAGATAGCAACGTGCGTAACCCTTTCCTTGCGGCCGTTCTCCGCCTTGCGCCCGAAGAAGATCAGGTCTCCCGGACGCAGGTTGCCGAGCGCAGCCTTTGTGTATTCTCCCTCCACAAAACGATGCACATCCACGCTGTCTCCGGTCTTGCACTGCTGAGACGCGTCCCTCCTCAGCACATACCCGTTGAGGAAGTATGCAGTTTTGCTCAAACCGCTGCAATCCACGCCCTTTACGCTGGTTCCGCCCCAAACGTAAGGGAACCCGCAGAACTGTTTTGCGGTCTCCACAACGTTCTTCTCCGTAGGAACGGCGCTGTCCATCCAAGCCTTCAGATCCATAACCTCAGACGCCTGAATATAGCCAGTTCTGCCATCCGCCACAGACACCTTCCTCCAGCTTCCGGCCTTGCCTTCATCGATGAGTATACAGCCCCAAACCAGGTCGCTCACCGGCAGGCTGTTCACGTTCTTGTCAGAGTAAAGGGTTGTATATTTGACCTTTACAAAAACCTTAGGCTTAGCAAGGTAGGCATCGTACTCCTCCTTAGTCATCTCAGCGATGCTGCGGGTTATCACCCACGCGGTGTAGCCTTCCATATTTACGCAGCGATACCAGTCGTCGTACTCCTCCAGTATCCGCACCGGCATACCCATCAGGGCCTGCGTTCCGCTCTCCGCACTGAACCTCCCGTCGCAGTTGAAGCTTGCCGTAGACATGCACACTATGCCGTATGTCTTGCCCTTCAACTTTGCGGACGGCAGCAGGTCTATCCTGTTCTCCGCAATTATTCCTGCCTCTGCCAGGCGTGCGGTAAGAGCCTCAACGGCAGCCTTCTCCGTGGTAGCACCAACGAGAAGGAGCTTCCCGCCCTTCTCTATCAGGTTCACCTCGTAGGTCTTGTCTCTGGAATCGGGAGCGAACTCGTTCAGAACCTCCCTGTTAATACGGTTGAAAAGGGAACCCATGTCTTGCCCCCAGGCGCACAGGCTCATGAATAGGGCTGCGGAAAGCAGCATGCAGAATTTCTTCATCGCATTGAATATTTACGAATAACAAATATACAAAAAAGAAAGAATCCGCGCCATCCCCAGCCCTTCAGAACCCTGTCCTGCTGAACGGAAGTGCCGTAAGGCTTTTCAGAAGCCTTCGCTCTGCTCATCCCTCCCACTTCGCAAAGCTTGTGGGCCCCTCCCATTTATGTGGTCATGGGTGACCACAGGCCCTTGAAAAGCCTTCCGCTCTTCCTGTTCTCTCCCCACCCAGCACATCCAACCGTTTTACCGCATCTCTGGACGTTTTTGCTCCCTCTGTCCCATTCCATGTATCAGAAAGTGCACTTTCCCCCTAAAAGTGCTCTCGCTGTCCTGTTCTGCAGCGATTGGCCCTGCAACGCAAACCCCTCAATATATGTTACTTACGCACTTTAACCTATGCAATTTTCTATAGGTTCAATGTGGGAACTCACTGATTTCCAGGCATATCCCTTGCAGAGCGTTTCTCCCAAATTTCTCCTTTCTGGATTCCGCTCCCGCCAGCGTTCCTGCCTTTCAGCTATGCAGACGCACTCCTACATCAAAACCTCCACCTGCAAGCTCATTCCAGAATAGCAGGTGGCGGCCAACTGCCTGAAGAACAGTAATATGAGGATTTTTCCTCCAGCGCTTTTGCGGGAGGGATATCTCTTATGGGCCTGATATCCAACCTCTTATCCGCCACCGCCTTACCAGTGCCGTTCCCCGCTCTTCCTGTTCTCTCCCCACCCAGCACATCCAACCGTCTTACCGCATATCTGCCAGCCAACACGGAATGCGGGTGGCGGCCAACTGCTTGAAAAACAGCGGCTTAAGTGGTTGGTCCTGCGCGATTTTTGCTGCAGGGCTAACCATTTATAAGCCTGATTACAAGGTATTTATCCGCCACCGCTTACGTTCCGGCAGTTATCCTCGCCAAGCGAGGAGAGCCCCTCAATAGCTCCCCACAGCCTTGGCGGGAGATAACTGCTCCGGCAACCCTTCCCACGCCTGCATTCCGTATGTCAGCAGCCGCATCTGATGAACTGAAAAATGTATAACTTTGTATGAACGCGGAATACTGGTACGATTGAACCAGAACAGTAGAACCAGTACGATTGAACCAGTACGATTGAACCGGTACGGTAGAACCAGTACGATTGAAGCAGTACGGTAGAACAATTACGAATGAATAACTACAATTGAACAAGAACGATTAAACGATACTTTATGAAAAGGGTTTTAATAATTGCCTCTGCGATTGCTGTTTCTGCATTGACAGTATGCTGCAAGTCCAACAGCCAGACCCAGGGTCAGCAGCCAGAGCAGACAAACGGAAATGAAACAGTCCAGACGGTACAGACTCCGGAGGCCGGAACTTTGACCGCATACTACGCTACGGAAGACTTCAGCGATATCCCAAGTGACCGCCATTTTCAGAAGGGAGAGCTGATCAGCGATGACAATGATCCGTTTAACAAGGTTCTGGACTATGATGCAGAAAACTACAAGTTTCTACCGGAAGAAGCCGAAGACGGCAGCGTGTATGGTGATTTCATCTTCCCGAAGTCCAAAGCCGAGAAGAAAACATACACACAGAACCAGCTGACAACGGAACTTGTCGGTGATAGAGCTATCTTCAAAGATGACAAAGGCAACATAGCAACCATATTCAAATCCAACAGAAACGGTCAGACTCTCTATACAATGAACAGTGAGAAATGGGAATTTGAACCAGCTCCGGAGGATGTTCTGAAAAAGTATGACAACTGCTTTGTTATCACTGTCCATTTTTCTGACGGTCTGTTTGAAGAGCCGCTGGAAACCGATGGAGATATCATCAAGCTGTACCAGACGGAAGGTGATCCTGCAAACCCTACATATCGTGGCCTTATAGAAGACGGCTGGTATAACAAAGGTGATTGGGACTATAAGAAATCCGCATACGATGAAAACGGAAATCTTCTGGTTCCTCAGGAAAGGACCGTGGACATTCCTATGGAGCATTCCGTTGCGTATATCGGCTCCCTCAACGCCCTTTACGTAGATGGCATCCTGTACTACAGGGTCAAGTAAATGGTATGGCAGAACTGAATTCGTTTGTGGACTATTTCCGTAAGAAGTACGGGGCGCGGATGCAGAAGGTAGTTGTAGACGCTGGCTTCACGTGCCCTAACCGCGACGGAAGCAAAGGTACGGGCGGCTGCTCCTTCTGCCTGAACAACGCCTTCCACCCCAACTATTGCACCCCGGACAAGCCCATCCACCAGCAGATAGACGAGGGCATAGAGTTCCACCGTGTCCGCTACCGCCATGCTCAGCGATACATTGCTTATTTCCAGCCGTATAGCAACACCTACGCCCCGGTAGAGCGCCTGAGGGAACTCTACGCCGAGGCCCTTTCCCATCCGCTCATAGAGGGCCTTGTCATCGGCACCCGCCCGGACTGCATCGATGAAGAAAAGCTGGACCTCCTCCAAAGCATCCAGGAAGGAACGTTCAAAATGCCTGCACGGAAAGTTACATCTTCAAAAGTTTCGCAGACAGAGCATATCTCTGAATTTGCAGGAGAGAATCTTTTCGGAGATGGTTCTTCTGGCGAAAAGTCCGTTGGCAATAGTTTTGCGAAAGAAGGTTTTGTTGGAGAATATCATGTCGAAGAAAGATCTGTTGGAGAAGGAATTTATGGGGATTGTATTGGGAAGAAGATTGTAATCGTGGAATATGGGATAGAGAGCTGCTACAATAAGACGCTGGAGAGGATCGGCCGCGGCCACGATTTCGAGTGCGCGCGGCGGGCGGTGGAAGCAACGGCCAAGCACGGCCTCACCCAGTGCGCCCACTTCATCTTCGGGCTGCCGGGGGAATCGCTGAGCCAGATGATGGAAGAGGCGGAAATCATCAACACCCTGCCCTTGAACAGCGTCAAGTTCCACCAGCTGCAGATAATCCGCGGCACCAGGATGGAGGAGGAGTATCGTACTCAGCGACAGGATTTCCACGAGTTTACGCTGGATGGCTATCTGGACTTTATGGCGGAGTTTATCCCGCGCCTGCGCCCGGACATTTATATAGACCGCTTTGCCAGCGAGGTTCCTCCGCGATACCTTTCCCCGCTCCAGAAGGGCTGGGGCCTCATCCGCTACCAGGAACTCCTCGCCCTGCTCCGCCAACGCATGTCCGCGAACAGCCCCGCCGCGAATCTCAGCCAGCATGTGAGTGCGCCAGATAGCCCAGCGAATCTCCGCCAGGGTCAGTTTGCGCCGGGAAAGTTTTGAAGAATAGGCGCTGCAAGAGATATAGCTGAAAACCAGCAAGTTGTTAAAATGAGCCTAACTGAAAACGCATAGGTAAAAAGTTGTAAGGTGCACATATTGAGCTACTTGCGTTGCAGGACGATTTTCGTAGAATGTTTCACTGGGAGCAATTGAGAGATAGCCCCGAGAATCTCCGCCAGGGTCTGTTTGCGCCGGGAAAGTTTTGAAGGATAGGCGCTGCAAGAGATGTAGCTGAAAATCAGCAAGTTGTTAAAATGAACCTACCTGAAAACGCCCAGGTTAATAGTTGTAAGGCACTCATATTTAGAGATTTACGTTGCAGGGCGATTGCGGCAGAATATGTCAGCGAGAGCGTTTGAGGAAGGTAATGTGCCTGCTGACACAGAGATTGGGACAGCAGGAGCACTTTAAAAGAAAGTTTTATGAGAAGAATATTGTTGATAGCGGTTTTGGGAGTGCTGGCGGCACTGTCAGTCGGCGGATGCGGCCAGCGTACGTTTATGTTTGTGCAGATGAGCGATCCGCAGATTGGTTTCAGAGATAAAACCCCAGGATATGTTCACACGGACTCTTTGTTTGCAGAGGCCGTCCGAAATGTGAATTCTAATATCTATAACGGGTATTTATACAAGGACCGCGCTTACAAGGCATCATTTGTAATCATAACTGGAGATCTTGTAAATGACCAGAAGGATGCTCTCCAGGATTCCATCTACAGGGCAAACCGTGCAAAGATAAAGGTTCCCGTGTATGAGATTCCGGGCAATCACGACATCCGCCCGTGGACCCCGGAGAACCACTCAAACTATCTTGCGTTAAGGGGATATGACCGTTTCTCCTTCAGATATAAAGGTTGTGCGTTCATTGGCATAGACTCCAACTGCATAATAGACGCAGAGGATTCCAA
>JAFZMA010000020.1 GCA_017551215.1 Bacteroidales bacterium
GCCGCCTGCTGCAGCACGCTGCGCGGATGAGGCCAGAAAGTAACAACCTGGCTTTCAAGCCCTTTCTCCTCAGCGATGCGTGTTGCAGTCAGAATCACCTTCTGATGCCCCAGATGCACTCCGTCAAAGAATCCTGTTGCCGCTACACTCATTATTCGCCGTTATTATCGTCCAGTAACTTGGAGAATCTTTCCTTGTATCCTCTCAACTGCTCCTTACAAAATGCAATGAGCTGCATAGCCCTCTTAATGTCCTTTTCAATCCTGTCCAGCGGAGCGTCCTTGTCCTCCACTCTTTCCACAAGAGCCTCGAGTTCCTTCATTGCGGTCTCGTAGGTCTGTTCTTCTTTCAATTCTTCCATATCTGTTTGCTTTAATCTTTCTTTTCTGCAGTTACTCCGGTTGCGGTAAATGATACCTTTCCGTCTCTCATCATCAGGGTAAGCTTGCTGCCTTCTGCAATTTGCGTAATGTCAGACACTTTCTGCCCGTCCTTGAGTATTATTCCATATCCCCGCTCCAGTATTCTGGAAGGGTCTGCCCCCTCAAACAGAGTACTCATCCTGTCCAGCAGATTCTCCTGGGCGGTAATCTTCCTTGCGGCGGCATCTGCAATACGGCGGAAATAACCGGCCACAAGATAATCCTGGCTTACCAGCCTTCCGGAAACTGAAGAGGAAAACCGGCGGGCAATATCCGCCAGATGCCCGGAGCGGGTTTCCGTATAGCGGTTCAGAGATGACGAGAGCCTGTGAGAGAACTTTTCCAGCAGAGCCTCCTTTTCCTCAACAACACTGCGGCAAGAGTCTCTCAGCTCCTTTTCCAGAGAAGTTATATTCTCGTATGCATCCGAGAACCTCTCTATGATAAAGTCTGCAGCTCCGGTTGGAGTCTTCACCCTTACGGCAGCCACCTCGTCGCAGACGTGATTATCCCGCTCATGCCCTATTCCACTGATTACCGGCAGGTTGCAGAGCGCAATACTCCTGGAGACCAGGTATTCGTCAAAGCAGGCCAAATCCAGGTTGCTGCCTCCGCCCCTTATGAATGCAACCACATCAAAATCAAGGGAACGTTCATCAATCCTTGCAAATGCCTCGGCGATGCTTTCCGGAGCCGTCTCTCCCTGCATGGCTGCCTCAAAGAGCTCGGTTTCAAAAGCCACCCCGCAATCGCTGAGATGCTTCATGAAATCTCCGTAACCGGCGGCGCCACTTGCAGACACGATCGCTATCCTGTATGGCAGTGCCGGAACTTCCATCTCCTTGTTCCTCTCCAGAAGGTCTTCCTCCGCCAGCCTCTTCAAAGTGGCCTGTTTCTTTGCCTCCAGATCTCCTAAAGTATATGACGGATCCAGGTCCAGGACATTCAGGGAAAAGCCGTAAAGCTCGCTCATCTGGACCTTTACGTAGAGCATGACTTTGATGCCCGCCCTAAGCGGAGCCCCGCAGCTCTCCTCAAACACCTTTCCCAGTGCAGCGGCCCTGTAAGACCATATAGTGCCCCTGGTCTTGGCCACCACCACTCCGCCAACTCCCGTTTCCACCAGCTCCAGATAGCAGTGCCCCCTGTTCCAGTTCACGTTTGCAAGTTCACACACCACCCATCCCGGAAAGCCGTCCGCTTCCTCCATCACCTCCTTTACCTGAATCAGGTATTCGGAAAGGCTCATCCTCCCCTCCTGTAAGCCGTCTTTCATCTCTTCTGACAAATTTTCCATTGCAGGTGCAAGGTACGAATTATAAATGAAGAATAGTTTGATGTTAGCCGCAAAAATCGTAACTTGCGGAAACTTTTACTTTTATGAAAAAAAGCTGGTACATACTCCCCATTATCCTGATTCTGGCTGTTCTTGCGATGATACTGCTATTCTCCAGGTCAAGCGACAAATTCGGTAAAAACCATCCGATCCCTAACGGGTTGGAATTCAGCCTGCCCCTAGATTCACTTGCAACACAAGCAATTGACACTCTTGGTTCCAATACCTGGCTGGTTCTCCGGAATGATATCCAGGGCGGTATCTACAACTATGACTTCTATTACACCCCGCTGCCTGCAGGAGAAATCTTCCTCAGATGCTTCGAGGCCACA
>JAFZMA010000191.1 GCA_017551215.1 Bacteroidales bacterium
GAATACTCGGTCCGAGAGGTCTGATGCCTAACCCTAAAACCGGTACAGTTACTATGGATATAGCAGCTGCCGTAAAGGAGATTAAGGCTGGTAAGATAGACTTTAAGGTAGACAAGCAGGGTATCGTATCCTCAAGCATCGGAAAGGTTTCATTCACAGCCGAGCAGCTTGCGCAGAATGCCAATGAATTCATCAATACCGTACTGAAACTGAAGCCTCAGGCACTTAAGGGTACATACGTCAAGAGTGTCTTCCTGTCTTCTACAATGGGTCCTGGCGTTGAGCTGGACATGAAGTCTATCGGTGTTGACGCTTAATGATGAGGAGGTAAAGAGATATGAGGAAAGAATTGAAAGCACAGATCATCGAGGATCTGACCGCCCGCATCAAGGAGAACCCTAATTTCTATGTCACCGATATAGAGGGTTTGAACGCAGAGGCAACTGCAAAGCTGAGACGTAACTGCTTCAAGCAGAACATAAAGATGATGGTTGTAAAGAACACCCTTTTTGCCAAGGCATTGGAAAAGAGCGGAGTTCAGGACAGCCAGGCATTCGAGAGTGTACTTAAAGGTTCTTCTGCTATCATGTTTGCAGAAACTCCTAACGGTCCTGCAAAGCTTATAAAGTCTTTCAGCACCGGAGACGGTAAAGGCAAGCCTGAGCTTAAGGCTGCTTATGTTCAGGAGTGTCCTTACATTGGTGCCGAGAATCTGGAAGCACTTTGCAACATCAAGTCTAGAGAAGAACTTATCGCAGACATCGTTGCATTGCTGCAGTCACCTGTCAAGAACGTCATCTCCGCTCTTCAGAGCCAGGGTGGCGGAAAGATTGCAGGTATCGTAAAAACATTATCGGAGAAATAATTATTAACACAATAAAAATCAAAAACTATGGCAGATATTAAGAAATTTGCAGAAGAGCTGGTTAACCTGACAGTTAAGGATGTTCAGGAATTAGCTAAGGTTCTCAAGGAAGAGTATGGTATCGAGCCAGCTGCCGCTGCTGTTGCAGTTGCTGCTGCCGGTCCTGCTGCCGCTACTGCTGAAGAGAAGACTGAATTCGACGTTATCCTTAAGGCAGCCGGCGCTCAGAAACTTCAGGTTGTAAAGGCTGTGAAGGAATTCACCGGTCTTGGACTGAAGGAGGCTAAGGACCTCGTTGACGGTGCTCCTAAGGCAGTCAAGGAGAAGGTATCCAAGTCTGATGCTGAGACTTTGAAGGCAAAACTTGAAGAGGTAGGAGCAGAGGTTGAGATTAAATAAGTTCATTTTTGGTCTCTACTTCCCCCTGCCTGTCAGGACGTAGTCAGGTTTAGGGCTAAAATGCCCTAAACCTTTTTGTCGTTTTTTTAAGTTTACATCAAGCTAAATTTGACATAATGCCTCAAAATACTAAAAATCAGCGAATTTCATTCGCAACATCCAAAACGCTTCTGGACTATCCGGATTTTCTGGAGGTACAGTTGAAGTCCTTCAGAGAATTCTTCCAGCTTGGCACTACTGCAGAGAACAGGAAGAATGAGGGTCTGTACAAGGTATTTCAGGATGCGTTTTCACAGAATTCGGAACCATCAGGCATAAGGGACACCCGCAACAATTTCGTACTGGAGTTCATAGACTACACCATTGATCCTCCAATCTACACGGAAGAAGAGTGTCTGGACAGAGGACAGTCCTACAGCGTCCCTCTGAAGGCAAAGCTCAAACTCTCCTGCACAGATCCTGAACATGAAGATTTTGAGCAGGTTATTCAGGACGTGTTCCTGGGTAACATCCCTTACATGACTCCGAGAGGTACTTTCATTATCAACGGTTCTGAAAGAATTGTGGTTTCCCAGCTGCACCGCTCTCCAGGTGTTTTCTTCGGGCAGAGCCTGCACCAGAACGGAACCAAATTGTACTCTGCCAGAATTATCCCTTTCAAGGGCTCCTGGATAGAGTTCACAACCGACATCAACAAAGTGATGTATGCCTACATAGACAGGAAGAAAAAGTTGCCTGTAACCACTTTGCTGAGAGCCATCGGCTTTGAATCGGACAAAGACATACTTAACATCTTCGGTCTGGCCCAGGAGGTGAGGGCGGAAAGAAGCGAGCTTGAAAAGCATATCGGCCAGAGACTTGCAGCCAGAGTGCTCAAGACCTGGAACGAGGACTTCGTGGATGAGGATACCGGAGAGGTTATGTACATAGAGAGGACTGAGATTGGTATCGAGAGAGGTACTCCTCTTACAGAAGAGCTTATAGACAAGGTTATTGACTCGGGCGTAGACTACATTCTCCTCCATAACGAGGATGCAGCCAGCGCAGAGTTCGATATCATATACAACACTCTGCAGAAGGACATCTGCAACACCCAGAAAGATGCTATCTTCTACACCTACAGGCAGCTCCGTAATTCGGAACCGCCTGATGAGGCAACGGCAAAAGACGTAATCGAGAAACTCTTCTTCTCGGACAAGAGGTACGACCTCGGCACCGTAGGAAGGTACAGGCTCAACAAGAAGCTGAACCTCAACACTTCAGAAGAAGTCAGAGTTCTCACCAAGCAGGATATCATCGAGATTATCCGCTACCTGATTCAGCTGATCAATTCAAAAGCTACTGTAGATGATATTGACCACCTGAGCAACAGAAGAATCCGCACTGTAGGCGAGCAGCTTGCAAGCCAGTTTACAGTAGGTCTTGCAAGAATGGCAAGGACCATCAAGGAGAAGATGAACGTCAGGGACAACGAGGTATTCACCCCGTCAGACCTGATCAACGCAAAGACTCTGTCTTCCGTAATCAACTCATTCTTCGGTTCCAGCCAGCTTTCACAGTTCATGGACCAGACAAACCCTCTCGCCGAGATGACTCACAAGAGAAGGCTTTCCGCCCTTGGTCCTGGAGGTCTTAGCCGAGACAGAGCCGGATTCGAGGTTCGTGACGTTCACTACACCCATTACGGACGTCTCTGCCCTATCGAGACTCCAGAAGGACCTAACATCGGTCTGATTTCCTCTCTCTGCGTTTACGCAAGAATCAACAATCTCGGATTCATAGAGACTCCTTACCGCAAGGTTAAGGACGGAGTTGTGGACCTGAGCGACGAAGGATTCGTTTATCTGAGCGCAGAAGAAGAAGAAAACCAGATGGTTGCACAGGCCAACGTTAATCTGGACGAGAAGGGAACAATTCTGGACGAGAGAATCAAATGCCGTTGGCAGGCAGACTACCCTGTAGTCGGAAAGGAAGACGTCCATCTGATAGACGTTGCTCCTAACCAGATTGCCTCCATCGCAGCTTCCCTGATTCCATTCCTCGAGCACGACGACGCAAACCGCGCCCTCATGGGATCCAACATGATGAGACAGGCTATCCCTATCATCAATCCGGAGGCTCCTATCGTAGGTACCGGTCTGGAAGGTCCTGTGATGAGAGATTCCAGAACCCAGATTGCAGCAGAAGGTGCCGGTGAGGTTGTTTACGTAGACGCCAACGAGATTCACGTCAAGTACGACAAGACAGAGGAAGAGAAGTTCGTTAGCTTCTCTCCGGAAGTTACTGTCTACAAACTTCCTATGTACAGGAAGACAAACCAGAGTACTTCCATCCGTCTGAAACCTATCGTGAGAAAAGGTGACAGAATTACTGAAGGCCAAATGCTTACAGAGGGTTATGCTTCTCAGAACGGAGAACTTGCCCTGGGTAGGAACCTTAAGGTTGCCTTCATGCCTTGGAAGGGTTACAACTACGAGGATGCCGTTGTACTGTCCGAAAGGATAGTAAGGGAGGATATCCTCACTTCCGTTCACGTGGACGAATATCTCCTGGAGGTAAGAGACACAAAGAGAGGACCGGAAGAACTCACCAAGGATATTCCTAATGTCAGCGACGATGCAACAAAGAACCTGGACGAGAACGGTATCATCCGCATAGGTGCAACCGTTCAGCCTGGAGACATCCTCATCGGAAAGATCACTCCTAAGGGAGAGACAGATCCATCGCCTGAGGAGAAGTTGCTCAGAGCCATCTTCGGCGATAAGGCAGGAGACGTAAAGGACGCTTCTCTCAAGGCTTCCGCCTCCCTCACCGGTACAGTTATCGGCAAGAGGCTCTTCTGCAAGGCCGGACAGGGCAAGATGACAGACAAGGAAAGGAAGAACTTCAAGGCCAGGATGAAAGAAGAGAGCAAAAAGGCAGAAGAGGACTACAGAAAGAAGTGCTCGCAGCTTAAGGATTCTTTCATCGAAAAGCTCCTTACACTTCTGGGCAAGAAGACTTCACAGGGCGTAAGCGACATCTTCGGATCAGTTATCATCGCCAAAGGAAGCAGCTTCAAGAAAGAGGTTCTCGAGAGCATAGACAGCTTTGAGCTTGTTAACCCTACCAAGTGGACTACAGACAAGCATACAAACGAGCTGGTTAGACTTCTCATACGCAACTATCTGACTGAACTCAAGGAAATTACGGCTAAGTTCAAGAGACGCCAGTTCGACATCCAGCAGGGTGACGAGCTTCCTAACGGAGTAATGCAGATAGCCAAGGTTTACATTGCCAAGAAGAGAAAGATCATGGTCGGCGACAAGGTTGCGGGACGCCACGGTAACAAGGGTATCGTAGCCAGAATCGTCAGCGACGAGGATATGCCGTTCATGGAAGACGGTACCATCATGGATATCGTCCTCAACCCTCTTGGTGTGCCTTCACGTATGAACCTCGGACAGATTTACGAGACCGTTCTCGGATGGGCAGGCAAGGAACTTGGAGTCAAGTTCGCCACCCCTATCTTCGATGGTGCTTCTCTGGACAACATCTGCGAGTACACAGACAAGGCAGGACTGCCAAGATACGGTACAACCAGACTGAGAGACGGAGGAACAGGAGAACTGTTCGACCAGCCTGCAACAGTCGGCGTGATTTACATGATTAAACTCGACCACATGGTTGAAGACAAGATGCATGCCCGTTCTACAGGTCCTTACTCTCTGATTACCCAGCAGCCTCTCGGCGGAAAGGCACAGCTCGGAGGTCAGAGATTCGGAGAGATGGAGGTTTGGGCACTGGAAGCATTCGGTGCCGCGAACATCCTTCAGGAAATCCTGACTATCAAGTCAGACGACATCACCGGAAGAAGCCGCGCCTACGAGGCAATCGTAAAGGGCGAGCCTATGCCGGCACCTAACATTCCGGAATCTTTGAACGTGCTCCTGCACGAACTTAGAGGACTGGGACTGAGCGTTCACTTGGATTAATCGGTAACTTAGAAATCTTATCATTATGAATGTAAAGAAAGATACAAAGGTTAAGAGCAATTTCAGCAAGATTTCAATCGGCCTTGCCTCTCCGGAAGAAATACTGGAGAGGTCGCACGGTGAAGTCCTCAAGCCGGAAACTGTTAACTACCGCACATACAAGCCTGAAAGGGATGGTCTGTTCTGCGAGAGAATCTTCGGTCCTACAAAGGATTACGAGTGCTCATGCGGAAAGTACAAGAGGATCCGCTACCGCGGAATCGTCTGCGACCGCTGCGGTGTGGAAGTTACCGAGAAGAAAGTAAGAAGGGAAAGGATGGGTCACATAGCCCTCACCGTTCCTGTAGCTCATATATGGTATTTCCGCTCCACTCCTAACAAAATAGGATCTCTGCTCGGCATCAAGAGCAAGCAGCTGGACTCCATCATATATTATGAAAGATATGTGGTTATCCAGCCAGGCGTAGCCGCAGAGAAAGGAGTCAAGGAACTTGATCTCCTCAGCGAAGATGAATATCTCGCTCTGACAGAGACACTTCCTAAGGATAATTTCCTGCTCCCCGATGAAGATCCTAACAAGTTCATCGCCGAGATGGGTGCCGGAGCAATTTACAAGCTCCTAGCAAAAATCGACCTTGACGAGCTTTCATTCAAGCTGCGCCACTCTCTGGAAACAGAGACCAGCCAGCAGAGAAAGACAGAGGCTCTCAAGAGGCTCAGCATCATTGAAGCCTTCAGGGATTCCAAGGATATCAACCGCCCGGAGTGGATGATACTCAAGGTGATTCCTGTAACTCCTCCAGATTTGAGACCTTTGGTTCCGCTGGATGGAGGAAGGTTTGCAACTTCAGATCTGAACGACCTTTACAGAAGAGTTATCATACGTAACAACCGTCTGAAGAAACTCATAGAGATAAAGGCGCCTGAGGTTATTCTCCGCAACGAAAAGAGAATGCTTCAGGAGGCAGTGGACTCCCTGTTCGACAACTCCAAGAAGTCCAACACCATCAAGAGCGAATCCAACAGGGCTCTCAAGTCTCTGTCAGATTCCCTCAAGGGTAAGCAGGGAAGATTCCGTCAGAATCTCCTCGGTAAGAGAGTTGATTACTCTGCACGTTCGGTTATCGTTGTAGGACCTGAGCTCAAGATGCACGAGTGCGGACTTCCAAAGTTCATTGCTGCAGAGCTTTACAAACCATTCATCATCCGCAAGCTTCTGGAAAGGGGCGTGGTCAAGACCGTCAAGAGCGCAAAGAAGATGGTAGACCGCAAGGATTCCGTAATCTGGGATATTCTGGAGAACGTAATGAAGGGCCATCCGGTACTTCTGAACCGTGCTCCTACCCTCCACAGACTCGGTATCCAGGC
>JAFZMA010000192.1 GCA_017551215.1 Bacteroidales bacterium
GCAAAATAAGTCTTGCTATCTGCATCATAACCGCTTATCTCGCTCTCCCTTCCGGTCTTCACTACTATTCCTATATCTTCTCCTGTGTTGGAAACCATAGTCATACGGCGCTTGGTGTTATTGTAAACATAGAAAGAAATGCCGCAATACTGGCCTTCAATCCATCTACCGTCAGACCAAAGATCGTTTGAAAAAGCCACAAGCTTGTGCTTTCCGTCCGAGCAGTTCCAGTAACAGATTTCCGTTTTGCTGTAACTCTTTGAATAACTGTCGTCTGTATGGTCCTTGAAGCAGACATAGCCGTTGCGGATATCCACAATAACGGTATCTCCCTTTTCCTGAGGCTTTCCCTTTCGGTATTTCTCCCACATTTCGCTCAGACATCCTGACAACTCATCCTCTGGCTCGGCCAAAAAGTTATTCACAAAATCAACGATAGTCGGGCTCTTTCCCTTGAATGTAATCTGCGGATCCCATTCATCGTATGCATCCCAATCCTTCGGATAGGTTTTCTGGGCGGATAAGGTGCAGCTTATCAGCAACGCTGCCAAAAGAAGAATGTAACCTTTTTTCATAACTCCATGTATTTCAACATTTCAAATATAGCAATCTTTTTTATATTTGCATTAAGGAACAAAAACCATGCGGATATGATTGAAGACCTTAAGCCAGGAATGAAGAACACTGCAAGAAAGACAGTAACAGACCAGAATACTGCCGCTGCAGCCGGAACAGGAGCGATGGGAGTATTCTCCACTCCCTCAATGATTGCAATGATGGAAGAAGCATCTTTCCTCCTTTTGAAGAATCAGGGGCTGGCAAGTGTTGGGACCGGAGTCAATATCAAGCATCTGAGAGCCTGTCTTCCGGGAACGGAGGTATGGGCGGAAGCCGAGATCGAAAGCATAGACCGCCGGGCTGTATATTTCAAGGTAACGGCCTACGACAGCAAGGGAGAAATCGGGAAAGGCACTCACTCGAGATTTATAATAGATCCTGAAAAATTCATGAAGAAACTGGAAGGCTAAGTGATGGATTTGAGGCGGTTGGGAGTGGCGATAACTTTTAGTTTCCTTCTCGGAACAGTTTCCGGTGGTTTTGCTTCCGGAGAGTATTTCCCGTTAATACTAATTCCTGTTCCAGGACTTCTGTACTTATGCAGAAAGAGGGCTTCAGTCTTTATTCTTTTAAGCTGCGCCGCTTTTTTCGTCCTTGGAATACAGAGAAGGGCTGTTTGCTCAGAGACAATTTCTCCTGCTGAGCAATACATTGAAAACAAGGCTTTCCAGATAAAGGAAAACATATCTGCCAGACTCTCCCAAAGGCTTGAGAATCAATCTTCCAAAGCCATAGCCTCCGCCCTTTTGCTCGGCGACAAGACTGGCCTGGACTGGGAAACCAGGACAGCTTTCCGCAATGCCGGCATCAGCCATGCCCTGGCTCTTTCAGGAATGCACGTGGGAATAATCTGGAGCATAATCTGCGCATTGACCGCAGTATTCAGATGTGATTACAGAGCCAGAAAAATCTCCTTTGCCTTAAGCATTGCAGTTATCTTTTTGTATGCGCTCATTACCGGCCTTTCCCCTTCTGTAAGCAGAGCCTGCATAATGATAGCAGTATGGAAAACCGCAGATATCATTTGCCACAGTAAAGACAAAATTGCTCCATTGCTGATAGCGGCATTTGCCATAGCCCTATTCAATCCCTTGGCTGTAAGAATGATAGGATTTCAACTCTCCTTTGCCGCAGTTGCCGGAATAGTTTACCTGTATCCAGCCGTAGAGGAAAGCATAGAGAAAGTCATTGTCGGCTGCCACAAAAGAAGAACTGTGCGCAGGATTCTTGCTGGAGGAGCAAAACTCATGGGAATAACAATGACCTGCCAGATAGCAACATTCCCGCTCATCCTCATTTACTTTGGAAAGATAAGCGGGAATTTCCTGATTTCCAATCTTGTCTGCGCACCCCTGGTCACCCTTTCCGTCTATGGGAGCGCCGCTTCCGCACTGCTTGGAGGACTCCCTGCAATAGGAGAATTCATATCGGGCATTTCCTCCGCGATAATAGAAACCTTCAGGCAGGTTGTGCTGTTTTTAGGCAGCTGACTATCTTGCA
>JAFZMA010000193.1 GCA_017551215.1 Bacteroidales bacterium
ATCGATATTCTGGACGGAAGAAGAAGACTCGAGATGGATTTTCCCATCGCTGAGTATGAATACATACTTGTAGGGAGAATTATACTGCCAGCGGAGCTTGTCCGGGCTTCTGAAATACATCACCCCCTTGGACTGCATATCCCGGCTAAGCATCTTCATTGTCTTGGTCTGGGTAAAGTCGCACTGCATGCACTTCATCTCAGAGGCAGACCTGTCTATTGCAGAGAGCACTCTATCCTGCTCATCTGCAGACAGTCTGGCCTGTCCAGCCGCATGGATGGATACCAGAACGGACAATATGAAAAACAGTCTTTTCATTCTATTTAGCCTCAATATCAGTCATCGCAATCTTTACCAGGGAGGTTGCAATTGTCTCATCCTCAACCTTTACAACAACGTGCGCCAGAGTCAGGTGCAACACCTCCTCCAAAATGCACACGTGTGTATGGAGGGTTTCTCCCAACACGGGCAGCCTTGTTATGTCGCAATTCTTTATGGCACCTATAACCCCAATCCTTATGGGCTTGTCCTCATTAACGCTCCTGCATCCCATCCTGCAGGCGCAGGACTGTGTCATGTTCTCTATCAGAGCGGCCGCGGACAAACGCTCCCCATCCAGAAGGATATTGTCCTCCCTTATCTCAAATACCGTTTCCGTGTCTTCCTCGCTGCTGGCCAAAACTCTGTCCACCATCAGAAAAGGAGGGCGCTGGGGTATAAGCTCAGTTATGGGTATCTCGCTATAAATCACAACAATTTCCCTATTGTTGAAATAAAACGGAAAATTACGACAATTTTACGGATTTAGCAAGCGAAGCCTACAGATAAGGCTGCCAGCGGACATCTTGAGAAAGCATTTCCGGAGTGCCTGTGAACACTACTTCTCCGCCATTGTCTCCGCTGTCCGGACCAAGGTCTATTACCCAGTCGGCTGCCTTTATGACATCCGTGTTGTGCTCAACAACTATGATTGTATTGCCCGCATCCACAAGTGCGTTGAACGCATCCAGAAGTTTTCTGACATCGTGGAAGTGCAGCCCGGTAGTAGGCTCGTCAAATATGAACAGCTTGCCCTGCCTTCTGTTTTTCAGGTCGTTGGAGAGGAACTGGGCAAGCATTATCCTCTGGCTTTCTCCGCCGCTGAGGGTACTGCAACTCTGCCCCAGTTTTACATATCCGAGCCCTACTCTCTGAAGGACTGTCAGGCTTTCCGCAACCCTTGCTGCTGCCGGCTCTTTCTGGGAGGAGAAGAATTCCACTGCCTGGTCCACGCTCAGATCCAGAATCTGGTCTATGTTCTTGCCGTGATATCTTACCTCCAGGATATCCTGCTTGAAACGGTGGCCGCCACATTCCTCGCAAACCATCTTCACGTCTGCCATAAACTGCATAGGCACAACAATATATCCTTCTCCCTGGCATACCGGACATCTTCCTCCGTCTATATTGAAGGAGAAGAACGAATTGGTATAGCCGTTCATCTTGGCGTATGGCTGGTCAGAGAAAATCTTGCGGATATCGTCATAGATTTTCAGGTACGTTACCGGATTGGAACGCCCGCTTTTGCCCATCGGGTTCTGGTCCACGTATTCCACTCCGGCTATCTTGTCCAGATCTCCTGAAAGCCTGCGGAAAGCCCCTGGTGCCTTCTGGCTTCCTATCTGGAAATGACGGCACAGTGCAGGGTACAGAACGTCTCCCACAAGAGAAGACTTGCCGCTTCCGGAAACGCCTGAAACTACGGTAAATGCGTTAAGAGGGAAGTCTACGGTTATATCCTTGAGATTGTGCTCCATGGCTCCCTCTATGGTTATCTTTCTGGACCATCTTCTTGGATTTGTCTTAGGGTAAACAATCCTCCGGTTGAAAAGATAATCCAGGGTAAGCGAGCCACGGTAACCGCGTCCCTTTTCCGCTGTTCCTTCAAAGACGATTTCCCCTCCGAAGCATCCAGCCAGAGGACCTATGTCTATAAGATGGTCTGCGGCGCTGATTATATCGCGGTCGTGCTCCACAACAACAATGGTATTGCCCAAATCGCGGAGCTTTTTCATTACTTCTATGAGCCGATGGGTATCTCTTGGATGAAGCCCTATGCTCGGTTCGTCCAATATGTAGAGAGAGCCTACAAGACTGCTGCCAAGAGAGCTTACCAGATTGATTCTCTGGCTTTCTCCGCCGCTCAGTGTATTTGAATGGCGGTTGAGTGTCAGATATCCCAAGCCTACGTTTTCTATGTATTCCAGCCTCTGGGTTATCTCTTTCAGCGCCCTTTCCCCAACCTCTTTCTGATACTTGGTGAGCTTGAGATTTCGGAAGAATTCAAGCAGGGAACTAACGTCCATTTCCATCAGTTCGCCGATGCTTTTTCCACCTATCTTCACGTATGAAACCTCCTTCTTCAGGCGAGTGCCTCCGCAGGCGCGGCAGACTGATTTTCCGGAATAACGGGAGAGCATGTAGCGGAACTGTATCTTGTATTTCTTGGTCTCCACCCAGGAGAAGAAATCGTTGATTCCCGTAAAATAACGGTTCCCGTTCCATAGCAGATCCTTCTCTTTCTGAGTCAGTTGCGCGTATGGGCGATGAATCGGGAAATTGAACTTGGAGGAATTCTCTATGAGCCTGTCCTTGTACCAGCTCATCAGTTTTCCTCTCCATGGAGCTATAGCGTCTTCGTACACGCTGAGGGTAGTGTTGGGGATTACAAGCTTCTCGTCTATTCCCTCCGTACTGCCAAAGCCTCCGCACACCGGGCAGGCTCCAAGTGGATTGTTAAAGGAGAACATCTGCTCGTTCGGCTCCTCAAACAATATCCCGTCCGCCTCAAAAAGGTTAGAGAAGTTCCTGTAGGTAAATTCACCGTTAACAGAATAGCCAATGGTAAGCCTTCCCTCTCCAAGGGAGAAAGCGGTTTCTATGTAGCTTCTGATTTCGGAAATATCCTCGCCGCCATCGTGCAAAAATCTGGAAACCACCATATAAAGGTCTTTTGCGGCAGGAGCTCCCTCCTTGAGATAGCTGTCCAGCTTCAGCATTTTTCCATCGCTGAGGATTCTTGAAAAACCCTGCTGCTTAAGGTCTATCAGGCGCTCTATGAGCATCTTTTCGGATGAGTCTATTCTTGCCAGGACATATACGGCGGAACCTTTCTCAAGGGTATCCATGAAAGACAGGACATCTTCCACGGTTTCTTTCTTTACCTCGCAACCACTTATGGGAGAATAGGTTACGCCTATCTTGGAATAAAGGATTCTGAGGTAGTCGTAAATCTCAGTGCTTGTGGCAACTGTAGAGCGAGGGTTACGGGTGTTGGTTCTCTGCTGGATTGCAATTGCGGGAGGAATGCCTTCTATCTTGTCCACATCCGGCTTGCTCATCCTGCCCAGGAACTGGCGGGCAAAGGAAGACAGGCTCTCTGCAAACCTTCTCTGTCCCTCTGCATAAAGGGTGTCGAATGCCAGGGAACTTTTGCCGCTTCCGCTCACTCCGGTTATCACGCACAGCTTGCCGCGCGGAATCTTCAACGAGATGTTTTTCAGGTTGTTGACCCGTGCGCCAGTTATGGTGATATACTCCTGGTCTGCCATTGGGAATTATGTGGAAGAATTATTGAGCTTCCTTCAGACGTTCCGCATTCTCGGCTATCTGCAACTGGTCTATAACCTCCTGGATTTCCCCGTCCATGAAGACAGGAAGATTGTGAGTGGACCAGTTAATCCTATGGTCTGTGACCCTGCTCTGAGGATAGTTGTATGTGCGGATCTTTGCACTGCGGTCTCCGGTGGATACCATTGTCTTTCTCTTGGAAGAAAGATTGTCCAGATACTTCTGGTACTCCATGTTGTAGAGCCTGGTACGCAGCTCGTTGAGAGCCTTCTCATAGTTCTTGAGCTGGTTTCTCTCATCCTGGCACTGGACAACTATTCCCGTTGGAATGTGGGTAAGCCTGATAGCTGAATATGTGGTATTCACGCCCTGGCCACCCGGACCGGACGCGCAGAATATGTCTTTGCGGATATCTTTCTCGTTGAGCTCCACATCAAACTCTCCGGCCTCCGGAAGCACAACTACAGAGGCTGCGGAAGTGTGGAGTCTTCCCTGCGTTTCCGTCTGAGGCACACGCTGAACGCGATGCACCCCGCTCTCGTACTTGAGCAGTCCGTAAACTCCATCTCCGGAAACCGTACAGATGATTTCCTTATAGCCGCCTGCCGTTCCGGGAGTCTGGCTTGTTACTTCCAGCTTCCATCCCTTCCTCTCTATGTACTTGGAATACATACGGAAAAGGTCTCCCGCAAATATGGCCGCCTCGTCTCCTCCGGTACCTCCGCGGATTTCCATTATGGCGTTCTTGCCGTCTTCCGGATCTGCAGGTATGAGCAGAAGCTTTATCTCCTCCTCCATCTTTGGCAAAGCCTCTTCAAGAGTTGTCATCTCCTCCCTGGCCATCTCCTTGAGCTCTTCGTCTTTCTCGTTGACAATAAGATCCTTGGCCGCATCGTAATCCTCCAGCATCTTCTTGTACTTCTCGCCTGCCTTAACAATGGGCTCTATCTCCTTGTAGTCTTTGTTCAGCTGGACATATTTCTTCATGTCAGCCATAGACTCAGGATCTGAAAGCTGCTTCTGAATTTCAGCCAGCCTTACTTTCAGACCTTCTACCTTTTCCAGCAATGTATTGTTGTCACTCATAATATTCTCCCTTTATCTTATGCTGCGGATCCAGCATCTTCTTCTCATGTAAAACTCCTTCTTGTAACTGTCCCAAACCTTGATGGCCGCTATGTTGGTGTCTATCTGCGGATTACTGATGGCGCTCTTGAGCTTCATCCTGTAGTAATTGGTCTCCATCTTGGTATGGAAGATGGCAGACAGTCCCTTGGAATGCCACTCTGGAGCTGAGCCCAGAAGCAGCAGGTCCACCTTCTTGTAGCGCCAGAAAGCCAGGAGGATGAACAGCCATCCTATAGGGAAAAGCTTGCCCCTTGCCCTCTTGAACGCTCTTGAAAGAGACGGTATGCTCACTCCAAACGCCGCCAGGTTTCCATCCTTGTCCAGCACCATGCAAGTAAGCCCCTCTTTCAGGTAGGAGAAATAATGGTTGCCCATTTCCTCTTCCTCCTCCTTTGTCAGCGGAATGAAGTTGTGCACCGCCTTGAAAGACTCGTTGTAAATCTTGAAGAACTGAGTCAACAGCTTCTCCTTCAGAGCCTTGTCTTTCTTCACCTGCCTTATCTTGAGCACCTGCAGCCCATATCTTTCTATCAGAAGCTTTGAAATCCTGCCCAGCTTTTCCGGAAGGCCCTGAAGCGGATCCATCTCGTACTGAATCCAGTCGCACTCCTTCTCAAACCCCATCTTCTGCATGTAATCCACGTAGTACGGATAGTTGTAGAGGCAGTTGACCTGAGGCTCCTTGTCAAAGCCCTCCACAAGCATACCCTGCCTACCCAGCGTGTTGTAAGCCAGAGGCCCGTGGATTTCTGTCATACCCTCTGCCTTTCCCCACTTTTCAACAGCATCTATCAGAGCCTCAGCGATTGCAGGATCTTCCTGGAAATCAAACCATCCGAACCTCACCCTCTTAAGGCTGTAATAGTCGTTGTAGCGCGGATTGATTATGCCCTGCACTCTCCCCACAACCTTGCCCTTGTCATCGTATGCCAGAAACAGTTTCCTCTTGCAGTACAGCAGTGCCGGATCTTCCTTAAGCGAGTGCTTCTGGTCCATGTCCAGCGTAGGGACATAGTACCTGCACTTGCGGTACAAGCGGTTCTGGAACTTGTAGAATTGCCGGAACTCTTTATCTGTGGTTACTTCCTTGACTGTAATAGGCATAATGATGCAAATTTGCAAAGTCTGCAAATTTAAGAATTATACCTCAAGGTGCAAAATAGATTTGATTGCACTCTGGGCACAGACGCATCCGAACACCGCCGGAAGATAAGAGATTGTGCCGGTGCGGCTCTTGTGGTTTCTCTCCTCGAACGGAACTATTGACTCCTTGATTGGAAGCTCCTCGGAGAACACCGCCTTGAACCCTTTGGATATGCCCACTTTTCTCAGCCTTTTCCTCAGCATATATGCCAGAGGACAGTTGAAAGACTTGCTGATATCAGCCACCCTCACCTTTGTGGCATCCCACTTGGCACCTGCCCCCATTGAGCTGACCAGCTTGATCTTATGGTCAACACAGTACTTTATCAGCGCTATCTTCGGCGACAAGGTATCTATGGCATCTATAACATAATCCACTGCGGGGTTGCCATCCTTATCTGCAAGAGGAAGGACAGAAGCAATGTTGTCCTCCGTAAGATATTCGTCTATAGCCGTTATATTGAGTTCGGGATTGATATCCAGAAGCCTCTGGTGAATCACCTCGGCTTTCTTCTTGCCTATAGTGCTGTCAAAAGCCGCTATCTGCCTGTTTTTGTTGGTTATGGAATAGACATCCGCATCAGCGATGATTATGCTCCCCACCCCGGCCCTGGCAATCATCTCGGCCGCCATGGCTCCAACACCACCCAGGCCGATTACAGCCACGCGGGAAGACTGTAAAAGAGCCATCCCTTCCTCTCCGGTCTGGAGCAATGTCCTTTCCCTGAAGTCCTCCATCAGAGCTCCCCTTTCTTTTCCAGTTCCTTGGCCTTGTCCCAATACTCGTCCATCTGGGCCAATGTCATATCCTTGAGGGATTTACCCTGCTTTATGGTATTCTCTTCCAGATATCCGAAACGGCGGCGGAACTTGGCGCAGGTGTCCTCCAGGGCAGTGTCCGGATCCAAGTCATAAAGACGGGCTGCATTTATCACGGAGAAAAGGAAATCGCCGAGCTCCTCCTGAGCCTCCTTGCCTCCCTTGCCAAGTGCCTCCCTGAATTCAGAGAGCTCTTCGGAAACTTTGTTCCAAACATCCTCCTTCTTCTCCCAGTCAAAACCCACGGCACGGGCCTTCTCCTGGATACGGTAAGCCTTGATGACGCTCGGCAGAGATTCCGGCACGCCGCTCAAGACCGTCTTGTTTCCGTCCTTTTCCTTTGTCTTGAGCTGTTCCCAGTTACCTATAACCTCTTCTGCGTTCTTTACCTGAACGTTTCCGTATATGTGCGGATGACGGTATATCAGTTTGTCGCACAGCTTATTGCAGACATCGGCAACATCGAACTCGCCCTGCTCTTTCCCTATTTTGGCGTAGAAGACCACGTGCAGGAGAAGGTCTCCCAACTCCTTGCAGATATTGAACATATCCTTCTTGAGAATAGCGTCCGAAAGTTCGTATGTTTCCTCTATTGTCTGTGGACGGAGAGTGTCCAATGTCTGCTTGTGATCCCACGGGCATTTCTCGCGGACCGTATCCATAACGTCCAGCAGCCTTTCAAAGGCCGCCAGCTCTCTTTCTCTCTTTGTTTCCATATCGCTGAGAGTAATATGCTACTTCTTTTTTGTAGGAGGGAACTTGGTGTCTGAAGGATGGGCTGCCCATATATCAAACCTTAGCATGGCATATTCAGGAACACCCTTTCCGGAAGACATGTTTCCATTTGCACCATACCCGAGTCCAGACATGAAGAATGTAACTCCACTGTCTGCGTATGTCATATTCTTGATGGCCCTTACGAAACCCAATATCAAGGACTCAGATCCCTCTGAACCAATTGTGATGTCTGTACTGCTAGCAGATGAACCGTAGGTGGTCATATCGTTATACGTCTCTCTCATGGTAACGCTGAGAGGTTCATAATCGTTGGAAGAATCATAAATGCGGTACTTCTTGGCAGTATCCCTGATATTTGTATCAAAAACATAACCGTCCAGCAGCCTTCCCACATACCATATTCCAACAGATTCTCCGGACTCAATCGTATCGGCAGCCGGTATTCCGGACGGATGCGTAAAATTGCGGAAATACCATCCCATGGCTGTAGAATCTATCTTTGGTGAGAAATAGAGTTTGGAATAACTTTCAAGAGAATCTTTCTGGAACTTTTCAACGTCATCTATCACAATACCAGCCTTAATATCATAGATCATATTGACAGCAGACTGCTGGCCATTAGTCTGATAGCCTGAAGAGACGTTAGTGGCGGAGGTTAGCCAAGGCGGGATTATGGCCCTTGCGGTTCCGCCCTGATGAAGTTTTCCCAGAAGCTCTCTCAGTCCCGTTGTTGTGGTTGTATTGATTATAAACAGAGACGGCCCATAATAGACAGCCGGATCGTATGTTCCAAGCATTCTAGCCTTTACGGAATCTGTCGTGCTCTGGCAGGTTCCGTCCAGGGTAAATGTGCTATAGTGAATGTAAATACCGTCGTTGCTTCCTGGTGCTATAGGTCCGGTGCCCTGGTCAAGACTCAGAATCGTAAGCCCGGATGAAAGTTTCTGGGCCGTTGGGCAATTAGCCTGGATATACGCATCCAGAATCTTCTCCTGTACTTCCCTTTCAGAAATATCCTTCTCCTTGGCGCAGCCTGCAATCATGGCAAGAGTTGCAGCCAGAAGAGTAATTTTCAGCTTAATGCTCATATATCAACTTTTTGTCAGTTTCTAACAATCTTGTCTATCTTTATCTCGAAAAAAAGCGGAGTGAGCTTTGGAAGAGCTTGCATAGTCTGGTTGCCATAACCGTATCTGGCAGAAAAGATTATGTAGCAGCGCTCTCCTTCCCTGACTCCATCCAGTCCCTTTTTCAAGCCCTCCAACATGGCGGAATGTCCAAACTTTGTCCCGAAAGCCTTGCCGTCCGTGATAAAGCCAGCCGCCTCTGCCACAGCCGTGTCGTTAGTTGCAAACAAGGCTCCCTTGCCGCCGCTGAACACATAGCCGCTGTAATGGAAATACAGGGAATCTCCGCTCCTTACCGAATCTGCACTCCCCTCTTCCAGAATCACCCTCACAACACCGCCATTATAAACCACCGTATAGTCTGAGCTCAGAGAAGAAACATAGCTGTCTATCTGAGTCTCCTGATTGGCGTAAGTATTCTTGCGGTCCTCCTTGTCGCAGCAGACAGCCAGAAGAGCCGCAAAACACAATATCAGATATTTCTTGACCATACGAATCAATTTTACATCAAAAGCTATGCCGAGAATCCCCCGAGGAACAACCTCAGAGATTTCTCGAAATAATCCGCCACTTCCTCAATAGGCATGTTATAAAGCCTGCCACCGGCAGCCCTCTCGTGGCCGCCACCGTTAAAGAACAAGCGGCTAAGCCGATTCACTGAAACGGCTCCCTTGCTCCGCAAAGATACTTTAATATATCCATTTCCCTGCGTAAACAGAGCGGAAATTTCAACATTCTTTATCTGGAGCGGCAGATTCACGAACCCCTCCGAATCCCCATCGCGATAATTATAACTGTCTTTTGTAGGCTGATCCAGCACCAGCACAGCAGCCTTCAAATCCGGATAAACCCTCATTTTCTCCTTAAGCATCAACCCCATCAGCCTCATTCTCTCTTCAGAAAAGCTGTTCATTATCTCATACTGAACCTTTTCCCTGTCTATTCCAGCCTCAGCGATTTGGGAAGCCATAAGGAAAGTGGAAGGGAATACGGAATTGCAGAAATTGTTAGTATCCGTCATCATTCCGGTGTACAGAGACTCCATGCAGGATGAGGGTATCTCTGTCCCGCTCTGCGCGGAAGCCTCCTTTAAAAGCCACCAGGCCAGCTCGGAGGCAGAAGAAACCTCGGTATCGGAGACTGTCAGGTCTGCAAACTTTTCCGGAAATGGATGGTGATCTATCATAATCTTGGCGCATCCGTTATTTCTGATGGCTTCCTCCAGTTCTTCTGTGCGGGAAAGGGAATTGAGATCCATACAGATAACCAGATCCGCCTCCTGTGCAATTTTCATGGCTTTTTCCTTACTCTCAGTGTAGACGACTACGGAATCCGCGCCGCTCATGAACATCAGGTAATAAGGAATTGTATTGGGTACAACCATGGAAATAGACGCAGGAGCCTTGTCTTTATAGAAAGAATCCAGCCAGGACTTCATGCCGGTAAGGCTCCCGATGCAGTCTCCATCGGGGTTCAAATGCCCTACAATCGCTATTTTCTTTGCCGGAAGAAGCATTTTGCAGAAATTCCCGGCCACTATCGGATCAATTGTCATAATTCTATTGATTGGCAAAATTAAAAAATATTGCTTGATGAGAAGATTTTTTTTATTTTTGTCCTTGTTAAACATATAGGATAATAAGAAACACAAATATGAAAAAGTTATTTACCATTGTTATTCTCCCTATCATCATTATCCTTCTGGGATACCTGATTGTAAAGGGCGTTATGAAACCAATCAAATTCAACGAGGAAAGAGCTGCAAGAGAACAGGTTGCAATCCAAAAGCTGAAAGATATCAGAGATCTTCAGGTTGCCTACAAGAACAAATACGGAAAGTTTGCCACCACTCTGGACACTCTGGCTGATTTCTACAAGAATGACAAGATGATCATCAACATGCAGATCGGTTCCGTCAACGATTCCGTAATGGTAGCCCATACAGAGGCTGTAAGAAACGCCAACAAGAGGAACAAGCTCACGGACAAGGATCTCTATGAACTCTACAAGAAAGGAGACCACAACCTTGTGTTCTCCATCAAGAGCGAGATTAACGTTAAGGACACTCTCCTCAAGAGAGAAGGTTTCGATATCAACCAGTTGGCTGATATTCCTTTCTCAGATGGAGCAAAGATCGGCATGAAGAGCATAGTAAAACAGGTTTCAGGCGTAGATGTTCCTCTGTTTGAGGCAACTATTCCTTTCAACGATCTTCTCAAAGGCATGGATCACCAGCTTCTGGTTAACCTCAACTGCGAGAGAGACAAGATGAACAAGTTCCCTGGCCTGAAGGTTGGAAGCATAGACGCTCCTAACAACAACGCCGGTAACTGGGAATAATGTCAGACTACTCGCCCACACACCTTTTTACACTGGTACCCGAGGGTTTCTCTGACAGAAAAACCTTGGAAAATATCTTCTGCACCTTGTTCCCTACGGAAAAAGATGCAGAAGTTTTTTCTGTGCCGGTACCCCAATATTCAGCACGCCTTGTCTATGCATGGGAAGGAAACAATCCGTCTCTTGCTCCGGCAGAAGGCGTCATGCCTACTGTCCTTAAGCATTTAAAAGAACTTTCCTCTCTCAAGGAACACAACAAGCTAATTCTGGACTTTGACATAGACCGCAAGCAAACCTGTATTCTTCTGGCGGAAGGAGACAGGCTTATAACGGCAAACAGCTATCATACAGTAGATTTTCCTACAGCTGTCTACTATATGCTGGAACTGTTCAGCAAGAGCCAGCTCAATCCCCAGCAGACAACTGTCAACCTCATAGGAAAGACAGATGACAGCCAGCTTAATATGCTGCGCTCTTATGTCAAGGACATAAAAATCTGCATGTAGATATCCTCCTCAGATTTTCCACATCATGAGAATTATAGGCGGAAAACTCAAGGGAAAAACCATCAATCCTCCAGCCGGATATCCAGCCCGGCCTACCACGGATTTTGCCAAGGAAGGCCTGTTCAACATTCTGGAAAACGAATATGAACTGGAAGGTTTCAGCCTCCTGGACCTGTTTGGCGGAACCGGCAGTATAAGCGCGGAATTCATATCAAGAGGCGGCAAAGAGGCCGTTTGCGTAGAGATGAACCGTAAGAACGCCTCCTTCATAAGCAAGATGCATAAAAGCCTAGGCCTAAAGGAAATCCGCACAGTACACAACAACGTGTTCGACTTCCTGGAAATCTGTACCCGCCAGTTCGATTTCATCTTTGCGGATCCTCCTTACCAGTTAGAAGGCATAGACACTCTTCCGGACAGGATTTTCAACAGAGAAACCCCTATCCTCAGCGGCCAGGGCTACTTTATTCTGGAGCATGGCGCAGACTACGACTTCTCCGCCCATCCGCATTTTGTAAAGGAACGGCATTACGGAAATGTGCATTTTTCATTTTTTTCATAAAACCGTTTGCACATTCCAAAAAGATATCTATATTTGCACTCCCAAAACGGAAAAGGTGCGTTAGTTCAGTTTGGTTAGAATGCCTGCCTGTCACGCAGGAGGTCACGAGTTCGAGCCTCGTACGCACCGCAAAACCAAATAAAACCCCTTCAGAATTCACTCTGAAGGGGTTTTTCTTATACCAACCGTGACTAAATTGCGACCACTCAGCGACCAATTTTAATCCAGTCTCGAAATACCACCGAATGCGGGCTATTCGCGCACTTTGCAATTGCTCTCACATTGCCCTCGCTTCGCTCGTCCCGACCTGCCTAAAGGCAGGCCACCCATTCATGAGGCCATGGGCGGCCACAGGCAATTTGTGAGAGCAATATGCAAAGTGCGCTCTGATTAGCGTCTCAGGAGGTATGGTCTGGAGTGCTTGGAATCTTTCACCATCGGGCCTTTGCATTTAGGTCTGCGTGTAGAGGACTTTGTGCCGGGAGCGCCCGAAGTATAAGTGTTGACCCTATCTGTGTCTCTGGATGCAAAATCTTCTATCGTTGGAGTTTCTCCCGCAGTAAGCTTTATTCGGGTATAGATTTTCCAGCGGCTTATAGTGTTGAAATGAGGTCTGTTATCTTCCATGCAGCTAATCTGTTCAGAACGGTAAATACCCTTTCCGTAATATGCGCTTCCTGCATAGAGAGCTATGGCTGCTCCGGAATAATCGCTTCTGTTTGCAAAGTCTTTCCAGTTTACCCCTTCTACCTTGTATGTAAGGGACAGATTGCAATGATCAGAATCTGAATACCAGTTATTTGCAGATGAATTCCATTCTGGCAGATATGAGTTGCATATAACACCGTACCCCTGCCATTCACGAAATTCTTCTTCATCTGCGTGAGGATATTTCTGTGTAGTGTAATATACATACTCATCATCCAGAAGTCCAAATCCATGACCGCCATACTCGTGCCTGAGAGTATAGGCAAAACCGTCGTATGTATCATAAACAGGCTGACGCGCCGGAGTCATAGCAATGGATAACACCTTCATTCCGCCATAATTATCTGCGAACCAATAATTTGTACCAGCATAGGCGTTAGCGTTTATTATTAAGCATACAGGACTCCATGTAAGATTCGCCAAGGTGGCGTTTTCGGTACTTCCTTTTATTCCCGGGCATTTGGCTGCATATTCAAAAACCATGTCAGCATCACAGTCTATGCCGGTTGAACCGCTCCCCTCCCAGGTACACCTGAACTTTGTATCCACTTTAGTCTTTGGCTTGTCATAACTGTTACCTATGCTCATTCCCGCCTCGTTGGAATAAGCCGCAACCACATAAACAGTAAAGTAATCCGTATAGGATTTGTATGGTTCATACTCGAACAAAGCCTTGATACCGGCCTTGATTTCAGTCTCGAACTGTCCTCCGTAAGTGAAAAGATTCTGTGTGTAACCATCTCCTGTAAATATCAGTTTTACAGGCCTCGGCGTAGCACCGAGAGGAACTTCTGTAACAGTGCCGTCCGGATTCACGTTGTACTGCTTAACCTCTTCATCCGCCCACTTGGTCTTGCCACTTCCGGTTGTAAAATTAACAACATCGCTTTCTGTCTTTCCTCCTTCATAACCGTCATCTGCTACAACCTTGTAATAATACTTCGTGTTCGTTCCCAACTCGGTTGTGTTTGATAATGAAGTGGTTTTAGTGCTTCCTACTGTTGTCCAGCTGCTGTTGTCTTTAGAGATCATAACCTTATAGGTAATCTCATCTCCGTTCGGATCCGTGGAAGCTGTCCATGAGAATGTGGTTATGGTTTCCACATTGGTTCCGGTAGGCTGCAGATTCTTAGGCTTTGTAGGAGGGAGGTTTGGTGCGGCTTCTTTTGTAATCGTGTAATATATAGACTTCTTGCCGCATTTAACAGTCAGAAATGTCTGTGCCTTTGTCTTACCGCTATATGCTCCGGTCGTTACAGTTACGGCAGCATTTCCTGTTCCGGATAATGGAGAAACGCTTGTCAGCCATTCAGGCTTTGGAGAAGGCATGGAAACAGACCACTCTCCATTGCTCACAATATTGAACGTCAGAGTCTTGCCGGCTTCGTATGAAACAGAACCTGATGTCGGGGAAATAGCCAGATCTGCATCTGCTGCTGTCAGGGTAACAGTAACAGACTTGGTTCCTCCCTGAACTTTCAGAAAACCGGAAATCGGTGAAGCTCCGGCTTTAACCGTTACAATTCCGTTGTTGCTTCCGTTGGTTGGCGTTACAGTATAACCGGCAGGAGGAGTAACTGTCCAAGCCACATTAGAGGTAATGTTCAGTGTTCCGGATGCGTTTGGTACAAGTGTAAGTGTTGTCGGGTTAACGCTCAGACTCTCCGCTACCGGTTTGTCTTTATGTCCGCTACAGGCTAAAAGCGCCAATGCTGTTATCGCTGAGGCTGCAAATCTTATAAATCTCATTCTATTTCCTATTGTCTTTGTCGTGTTCATATTAAAGACAAAGATAACAGAAAAACTTATTCTATCTTAACCCCTTGTTCAGAGAGCATTTTGAGGCCTATATCCTTGAGTTTGAACTTCTGAATCTTGCCGCTGCCAGTAAGAGGATACTCATCTACAAAGAGTACGTACTTAGGAATTTTGAAACGGGAAATCTTGCCAAAACAGAAGTCCTTTACAATCTCTTCCGTAAGATGCGCATCCGGCTTCTGTATAATATATGCGGCAACAGCCTCTCCGTATTTTTTTGACGGAATACCCGCTACCTGAACATCCTGAACACCGGGCAGATGATACAGGAATTCCTCAATCTCCCGCGGATAAATATTTTCTCCTCCGCGAATAATCATGTCCTTGATTCTGCCCGTGACCTTGAAATTTCCGTCCTCATCCAAAATACCAAGATCTCCGGAGTGAAGCCAGCCGTCTTTGTCTATTGCCTCCGCAGTTGCCTCTGGATTGTTGTAGTATCCGACCATATTGTTGTAGCCGCGGTTGCAGAACTCTCCCACTTCTCCAACCTTGCAAAAACGTCCTGTTCCCGGCTCAATGATTTTAACTTCCGTATGCTCAAACTCGTAACCGACTGTTGTGCAACGCTCTTCAAAGGTCTGCTCATATCTGGTATGCGTCATTCCGGGAGACGCTTCCGTAAGCCCATACACGCTTGTAACCCTCATGTACATCTTCTCCTCCACCTCCCTCATAAGCTCTATCGGACAGAGGGCACCCGCCATGATTCCCACCCTCAGACTCCTGAGGTTGAACATCTTGAACATCGGGTGAGTGAGCATGGCGATATACATTGTTGGCACACCGTAAACGGAAGTGCATTTCTCCCTGTGGATAGAAGCCAGAACAACCAGAGGATCAAACCGCTCCACCATAACCTGGGTGCATCCGTGCGTTATCACGTTCATAGTGGCCAGCACAATGCCAAAGCAATGGAAGAGAGGAACGCAGCAGCAAAGCTTGTCATCAGAAGAGAAAAGCATGTGCTCTCCTGTGAGAAAACCGTTATTGGTTATATTGTAATGGCTGAGCATCACCCCTTTAGGAAAACCCGTGGTCCCCGATGTGTACTGCATGTTTACCACATCGTGACAATTTGTAAGGCTCTTGAGCCGCTCAAGTTCCTTATCGTCTGTATTTTCTCCAAGAATCAGAAGCTCCTGAGTGTTGTACATCCCGCGGTACTTCTCCTGGCCAATGAAAACCACATTCTTGAGATATGGGAAACGGCTACTCTCCAGTTTGCCTCTCTCGCATTCCCTAAGCTCAGGCAGCATCTTGTAGGTCATTCCGAGGAAATCCGTATCCCTGTCGCGGTCTATAATGCACAGAGTCTGAAGGTCTGCGTCTTTGCAAAGATACTCCAGCTCATTTTGCTGATAATTCGTGTTAACGGTAACGCACACTGCCCCTATCTTGGCACAGGCATACATAACTGTCAGCCAGTCAGGGACATTTGTCGCCCAAATACCGACGTGGGTTCCGCGGGTCACACCTATTCCTATAAATCCTTTCGCCAAAGTGTCCACACGATGATTCAGTTGGGAGTAAGTGAATCTCAGGTCACGGTCTGAATAGACCAACGCCTCTCTGTCCGGACATTCGAAGGCCCATTTTTCAAGCCATTGGCCAATTGTCCTGTCAGAAAGCGGAAGTTCACGGTTTTTTCTTCTGAGTCTTTTCTGGATATCAGCCAGAATATCAGAGACCCTTCTGGAAGCGGAACTGCGAAACTTCTTTTTAGAATCTGCCATAGATAATCAAAGATTATTAAGCTGGGAAATAAGTTACTGCAAGTATCTTGCAAGGTTTCTTCTTGAGAGCCGAAGCAAGATGATGAGGAACTATTGAATCGTAATAAATGCTCTGTCCTGGCTTGAGGACATAAACCTGCTTTCCGTATCCCACTTCAAGTTTGCCATCGAGCACAAGCAAGAACTCCTCCCCCTCATGAGAGGCATAATATTTCTTTCCCCCAGCTGGGTCCAATACAACTACAGTAGCATCCATCTGCCTGTTTTTCTTCTGCGATGAAAGAGAAAAGAAGTGCATGTGGTCCCTTCCTGCACTACGTCCGCGGATGCCGTTCACCCTTCTCCTCGACTTGAGAGAAGAAACAACCGGAGACAGGTCTTCCTCCCCGTCCAGAAAAGTTCCTGTTCTGATTCCTAATACTTTTGAAATCTTAGACACATTGCCAAGATTCGGTGTATCATCATCATTTTCAATCTCTTTCAGATAAGATTTGCTTAATCCTGTTTCTTTCTTGATATCCTCAACCGTCATTTTCTTGGCTTCACGGGCCGATTTTATACGGTTACCTATCTTTGTATCAACCCTGTTCATTGTACTTTACTTAAAAAAACGAAGCAATTTTAGTAAAAATTCCCCTAACAATAGACAAACAACATACCAAATGAGCGTAAAACACTTGTTTTATCAAATAACAATTTGGAAGCATTACAACAAATTCAAAAAATATTATATCTTAGATGTTGATTTGAAAACCACACCCAAGCAACAAATAGCCACCTATGGATTACAGACTGAAAGTATTTGTTACAGCGGCTGAGCTTCTTCACTTCAGCAAAACGGCTGAAACTCTCGGCATCTCCCAGCCTGCCGTAAGCAAGCACATCAAGGCCCTTGAAGATGAATTCAAGGTAAAGCTGTTCTCCCGTCAGGGCAACAAATATCATCTCACTTACAGCGGAAAGATTCTCCTGGAGAAGGCCCAAAAGATTCTGGCTGTTTACAAAGAGATGGAGCAGGAAGCATCCCTGCTATCCACCGCTGTAGAGGACAGTTTCTGCATTGGAATACCGCAGGCCCTGTACTTTGGCATATTCCCGGACTTTGCTGCGGACTGGTGCCGCCTGTCCCCGCAAAGCAGCATAAGCCACAAAGTTCTGGACTTGAATCAGATAGAAAAGGCCGTCCAGAGAAATGAGGTAAATATTGGAATAACGGCAGGAGGAAAAGAAGAGGATCTGGACTATTTCTTCACAGACACTCTGCTAACTGTTTCTCCTGCAAGCGGAAAGGAAAACCCTCGTTACGACATCGCTGAGATAAAGCTTCTCCTTTATGAGGGAGATGTTGAAACTTCTGCAGAAATCTCAGCGATGCTTTCAAAGGCCGGAATCAGCCCTTCCTCCCTGCAGATTGCCGCCACAATGAAAGACCCTTCCTCAGCGATAAAATTCCTTATCGAATACGGAAGAGGTACCTCTTCCTCTGCACAGCCTCTGGTGGCATTCCTTTGGAAAAGCCAGGTAAACAGCCTTTTGAAGGACGGCATCCTGGAAACCGTAACTCTCGCGGAAATGGAAGCCTCACAACCTGTCAAACGGCACTATACCGTATGCAGGAATCAAGACAACACGCTTCCGACATTTGCATCATTTGCCCGCGGCTGGGCTAAAAAGAAATCGCTGATATAAGGCCGGCACTTACTCCTCCAGCCTATATACCATCTTGTTATAGAGCTTATAGCGCTGACCGCTTTCCGGACATACTGCAATCTGTTCTCCGTTTTTCTCTTTCTTGAAAAAAAGGCGGCATCCCCTCTCGCTCATCCAGCCTATCTGACGGGCCGGATTCCCCACGACCAGAGCGTATGGAAGAACATCTTTGGTGATAACTGCACCTGCCCCAATAAAAGCATACTCACCGATATTATGCCCGCAAACTATAGTGGCGTTAGCTCCGATCGTCGCCCCCTTGCCCACCATTGTCCTGCGGTAGCTGTCCTTTCGGCTTACAGCGCTCCTGGGATTCACCACATTGGTAAACACGCAGCTCGGTCCCAAGAACACATCATCCGCGCAAATCACGCCAGTATAGACAGATACATTGTTCTGCACCTTGCAGTTAGCCCCCAGAACCACATCCGGAGAAATCACAACATTCTGTCCTATATTGCATTTAGGACCGACAACCGAACCTGTCATAATGTGAGAAAAATGCCAGATCCTGGTACCCTCTCCAATGGTGCAACCCTCGTCAATCACCGCAGTAGGGTGAGCAAAATATTTTTCTTCCATAACCGGAACCTCTTTAAAAATACCTACATACAAATATAATCAATCGTTAGATAAACAGGCTATAATCCGCTCTGCCTTGAAAGCGCGTCGTATCTGTTCAAGTCCCGGGAATACCGGTTGCATACCCCCATCAACTCTTCTCCTGAAATTTTCTCAAACTCGGCATTATATGACGGATATCGCTTGGACCACTCGGCAGACATCTTGTCCGACAATTCCATCGCTTTATCCACACATAAACCATATCCGTTCCTTAGTTCTGAACGATTCTCATCCGTAATCTCGGAGTATGATTCATAAAAGGATTTGAAAATCTTTCCGAACTCCCTCCGAACCAACTCTCTATACCTGTCTGCTGGAGTCGGTTCCATAGCCTTAGGTTCACTGTAAACCGTATCGCGGAGAATTAGAGTATCTTTTACTACAAGCGTATCCACTATAGGGTTTCTCTGCTCAGGTAATATCAGAGGTTTCAAAAAGGGCATTCCAGCCAACAGCAAAACGGCAAGAATCCCAAGGATATACCACAAAGTATTATCTGGCCTGAGCGCATTCTGCATCTGCTTTATGGAAGAATACCGCATGGCTGGCTCCTCAGAAGAAGCCTTTTTAGCCACTCTCATAAACTTTCCGCTTGCCCCCATCTCTACCAAGACCTTTCCTAGGGCATAGACATCTGCCCTTATATCAGATTCGGAAACTGGAGAAAACTGTTCCGGAGCAGAATACTTTCTGGTTCCTCCTTTTAACTCAGAGTAACTGTGATGAGCGGAAAATCCAAAATCGATGAGTTTAACATG
>JAFZMA010000194.1 GCA_017551215.1 Bacteroidales bacterium
AGACAATGTGGTTTTTGAGGCTCGCCGAGAAACTTCCCGTTCCTGCCCAGATATTTTTTTGCGGGGTCGTAAGGAATTCCAATCTTGTCAAGTAGAGGTTCCACACTAACCTGATGGGTCTGCAGGCCCAGATCCCATGGATCATATCCCATCACAAGGCCGGCAACTTCCTCGTATGTAAATACAGGAATACCATGACCATCCTGCCCGTAGGTCTTTCCTTCTGTCTCAGCGATGACATACTGCCATCTGTCAAGAAAATAAGGGCAGCCCGGGCAGTTGGTGATAATCATATCCGGCTTGAAAGGCTCCATGCTCTCGAATTTCTTGTGGGTGTTGGAAATTGAATAACCTCTATTTCCCTTAATGAGGTACTGGCGGAATCCGAAACCGCAGCAATGTCTTCTTTCCGGATAATCAACGATTTGCCCGCCCCAGGCTTCTACCATTCCTACAAGTACATACGGATATTCAGCGCCTCCCACTCCCTTGGAAGGGAACATCTTGGAATAGTGGCATCCAATATGCTCCACAACCCTTAGCGGCTCACCGGTTTTCTTGTTCACCAGCTTGAACTTGCTCTTTGCCGCAATCTGCATCCTGTACTTGAAAATGAGGTCGCTGGCGTGAACCAGAAATTTGGGCTTTGCGAACTCCAGCTTGCAGGTTTTCCAGAGATTCTCGGCGATTTTCTGCTGAAGCTCAGGATATTCCCTCCAGGTCTCCATGGTCTCGCAGTACAGTCCGAAAGAGGTGATGCAGGAGCAGACGTAGTTCTCGTAGCCGTACTTGTGCATCAGGGCAAACTGTCTGGCTATGATGGTCATGACAGTTTCCTGAGGTATTGTGTCTGAATGGTAGGCTATGCCTCCGCAGGTGGTATGGTGCTCGGTTTCAAAGATATCCTTGCCCAGCTTATTGCGCGTGATATCCAGGAAAGTTGCTTCAGAGGCTGGGAAGAAAGACTGCCTTATGCAGCTTCTTACATAGAAATAATGGTCTTCCGGTATTTCTTTCTGGTATTCGGCCCAGATTTTCTTTTTTCCTTCGTAAATCATCTTCTAATGATTGAAATGTTTAGGGCTGCACTCGGAATAGAGTTTCTGGCAGTATTCTTCTTCCGTAAGTCCAAGTTCGGTAGCCTTCTTTAATCCGGCATTCTTCACGTTTTCAAGCATTTCCGTAGCGCCGGTAATATCATAGATTCTCTTTAGCTCATCCAGATCCTTCTGTGGAATTTTCCTCATTGCACCCGGGCCTTCCTTGTCAAGGTTTGCTCCCATACGGTCAAAAACATCATCCATATTCTTCTCTACCCATTCCCAGACAACTCCGGCCTCGAGATGTTCCTTGTATTTGAAAGTTCTCGGATACACGCAGTAACCATAATTCAGGATATTGCTGTTCAGGTCTTTGCACAGGAGATACATCTGCCGTCCCTTTTCGGATTCCATGAAGAAACCTGTCTGGATAGAGAGGCTTCTCAGAGCCATGACAATGAGTCCTGCAGCGTTTTTTCTCGGGCAGCGGGTTACGCAGCTCAGGCATTCTCCGCAATACCATATAGTGTCGCTTTTGAGAAGCTCCTCAATCTGGGCATCGTCCTGTTTCTGGACAATGTCCACAATTCTTCTCGGGTCATAGCGGTAAAACTCGGCTGCAGGACAGATAGCCGTGCAGGTACCGCAGTTTATGCAGGCGTTCAGGCCTTCCCGGAGCCTGTAATCCTTCATCAGTCTGTCATATAGCTTTCCCATCCTATGCCGTGAATTTGCTGTTGGTAGGGTACTTAGCGGCAAGAGACAAAAGGTCTATGTCGTTGTTCATGTTCTCCGCCATTTTGCTGAGTACTTTTATAAATTTCTGCATATCGTCTTTGGTTATACCGTTAATAATCTTGTCTACGGCATCCATAGCAACCTTTGTTACCTTATCCTTGATTTTCATGGCATAATCGGTAACCTCTATAAGGTTCTGTCTTCGGTCTTTAGGATTATTAGACCTGCGGACAAGATTCCTTTCTTCAAGGCCGTCCACGAGTTTTACCACAGAATTCTTGTCTTTGAGAATGTAGTCTGCAATCTGCTGCTGGGTAAGAACACCCTCGTCCCAAAGTGTATCCATAACCAGGAATTGTTCAGGCGTTATGTTAAGGCCTTCATCCTCGAATATTCCAGCCACATACTGCTTGAAACGGTTGTGTACCAGATTCAAAAACATTCCCACCTGCTTGTTCAGAATCATATAATACGTATATTTATAGTAAGAGGTTTTACTTTCAGTTTGATTACAAATATAGCACAAATTCCAGCTTATTGATGATTTATGCCAGAGAAATGGTCACTATAATGTAAAGAATGTAGAGAGCAAAAAGCATGAAGCCTTCTATTCTCCTGATCTTGAAGCTTGTCCTCGCAGATACCAGAAGCAGCAGGGTAGCCAGAAGCAGGAAGATGAAGTGGACATGGTTAACGCTTGCAAGAGGCAGAGGGGTAACAGTTGCGCATCCTCCCAGAATCAGGAAAACATTGAAGATGTTGGAGCCGATAACGTTTCCAATGGCTATTCCAACCTTCTTGCGGCAGGCTGCCATTACACTGGCTGCAAGCTCCGGAAGGCTGGTACCTATCGCGATGATGGTTGCACCTATGAGAGTATCGGAGACGCCTTGAGCCCTGGCAAGGACAGTGGCGTTGTCTACCAGGATGTTACCGCCCCAGATAAGTACGGCAAGTCCTCCGAGGAACATAACAAGGGATAGCAGGAAGTTCTTCTTGACAACCGGCTTCTCCTCTTCCTTTGCTTCATCTTTTGTTGCGTTTTCGTGTCTTTTGGCACTCGCAATGGAATAGAACATGAACACCAGGAAGAACAGCAGAAGGATGATACCCTCAGTTCTGGAGATTACGTTTCCGGTCATCTGGTCATCTATGGTAAGGGTTTCTATCTGAGTGTCCAGAGACACGAGAATCAGAACTACAGTGGAAAGAAGCATGAACTGCATATCCCTGTTCACGTTGATACGGGAAACGGTCATAGGGTAGATAATGGAGCTTAATCCAATGATGAGCAATATGTTGCAGATGTTGGATCCCAAGATGTTACCTACGGAAAGTCCAACGCTGCCCTTCATGGCTCCAAGGAAGGAAACCACCAGTTCAGGCGCGCTTGTGCCGATTGCAACTATGGTCATTCCTATGACTATGTCCGAGATGCCGAAGCGGGTGGCTATCCTTGAGGAGCCAACTACAAGAAAATTGGCACCCACAATGATCATCGCTAGACCGAGAATAATCAGAAGTATTGTACTTGTCATGATCTTTTGTTTTGCGGTTTAATACTCGTCCCAACTCTTGATCTGGATCTGGTCTATGTCCAGGTTGCAGAAAGCATTTATGAACGCGCTTGCAAGACGGGTGTTGGTCAGAAGCTGGATATTGAAGTCTACGGCTGAACGCCTTACCTTATAGCCGTTTTCAAGTTCGGTCTTGGTAAGGTTCTTTGGTATGTTTACCACCATATCTATCTTCTTCTGGCGTATCAGGTCCAGAGCCTGTGGACTCTTGCCCTTCTCGCTTGGCCAGTAGACGAGAGTTGTCTGTATATTGTTGTCTTTCAGGTATCTGTAAGTTCCGCCCGTAGCATAGAGCTTATAGCCTTTTCGGCTTAGCCTCTGGCAGGCCTCTAGCATTTCTGCCTTTTCCTTTCCGTCTCCTGTTGAAAGCAGAATGCCTTTGGAAGGGATGCTGTAGCCAACGCTGAGCATGGATTTCAGCACGGTTTCAGATGTATCGTCACCGATGCAGCCAACTTCTCCCGTGGATGCCATGTCCACACCCAGGACCGGATCCGCCTTGAGCAGCCTTGAGAAGGAGAACTGGGGAGCCTTGATTCCTACATAGTCCAGGTCGAAGGCGCTCTTGTCCGGAGCCTTGAACTTTTCTCCGGTCATTACCTTGGTTGCCAGTTCTATAAAGTTGATTTTAAGCACTTTACTAACGAACGGGAAACTCCTGGAAGCCCTCAGGTTGCACTCTATGACAAGGATATCGTTGTCCTTTGCCATGAACTGGATGTTGAACGGGCCGCTGATGCGGAGCTCCCTGGCTATAGTCCTGGATATCTTCTTTAGCCTCCTTACTGTTTCCACGTAAAGCTTCTGAGGAGGGAACTGGATTGTCGCGTCTCCGGAATGGACACCGGCAAACTCAATGTGTTCGCTGATGGCGTAGGCTACAATTTCTCCGTCTTTGGCCACCGCGTCAAATTCTATCTCCTTGGCGTGCTGGATGAATTCGCTCACCACAACCGGATGCTTCTTGGAAACGTCTGCTGCCAGCTGGAGGAACTGCTTGAGTTCGTGGTTGTTGGAGCATACGTTCATGGCGGCGCCGCTGAGCACGTAGGAAGGCCTTACTAGGACAGGGTAGCCCACCTTGTCCACAAATGCGTGGATGTCGTCAAGAGTGGTGAGCTCGCTCCAGCGTGGCTGGTTTATTCCCAGGCGGTCCAGCATCGCCGAGAATTTATGGCGGTCTTCCGCATTGTCTATGGATAGGGCGGAGGTTCCAAGAATCCTCACGTTTGCATCGTTGAGCCTCATTGCCAGATTGTTAGGAATCTGGCCACCCACGCTTACCACAACCCCGTAAGGGGATTCCAGCTCGAATATGTCCATAACCCTTTCGTATGTGAGCTCGTCAAAGTAGAGGCGGTCGCACATATCGTAGTCCGTAGATACGGTCTCCGGGTTGTAGTTGATCATGACTCCCCTCCAGCCGCATTTGCGCAATGTGCTCAGGCAGTTGACGCTACACCAGTCGAACTCTACGGAACTGCCTATGCGGTAAGCTCCGCTTCCCAGCACGATTATGGACTTGTGGTCTTTCTCATAGCTGATGTCATTGGCGGTTCCGTTGTATGTCAGATAGAGGTAGTTTGTCTTTGCCGGGAATTCAGCAGCCAGTGTATCTATCTGCTTGACAACAGGGAGAATACCCAGTGACTTCCTGTACTCGCGGACCTTTACCGCGTAGCTGTCCGGATCTGTCTTTCCTTTCAGGACGAGCCTTCCTATCTGGAAGTCCGAGAAGCCGCTGGCCTTGGCCCGCTGCATTGTCTCGGAGTCGATTTCCCTGAGGTCTTTCAGACGGGAGAGTTCCTTTCCTATAAGATGTATGTTGTAGAGTTTCTGGAGGAACCACTTGTCTATCTTGGTTGCATCGTGAATCCTGTCTACAGTGTAACCGGCTTCAAACGCCTTGGCTATGACAAAGATACGGCTGTCTGTAGGTTCCTTGAGCTCCTTTTCTATATCGTCCACCTTCATCTCCTTGTTGGCCACGAAACCGTGTGCCCCGCGTCCGATCATCCTTAGGCCTTTCTGGATTACTTCCTCAAAGCTTCTTCCAATTGCCATCACCTCTCCCACGCTTTTCATGCTGCTGCCTATCAAACGGCTGACTCCATGGAACTTGCTCAGATCCCAGCGTGGAATCTTGCACACTATGTAGTCCAGTGCCGGCTCAAAGAATGCCGGTGTGGTCTTTGTCACGGAATTCTTTAGGTCGAACAGTCCGTAGCCAAGTCCGAGCTTGGCGGCCACGAACGCCAGCGGATACCCGGTTGCCTTGGAAGCCAAGGCGGAGGAGCGGCTCAGGCGGGCGTTCACCTCTATAACTCTATAGTCCTCGCTCTCAGGGTCAAAGGCATACTGCACGTTACATTCTCCCACAATTCCTATATGCCTTACAATCTTTATGGAAAGCTCCCTGAGGAGGAAATATTCGTGATTTGTAAGCGTCTGGCTTGGAGCCACCACAATGCTCTCTCCGGTATGGATTCCCAGAGGGTCGAAGTTCTCCATGTTGCAGACAGTGATGCAGTTGTCAAAGCGGTCTCTTACAACTTCATATTCTATTTCTTTCCAGCCTTTCAGGGATTTTTCCACCAGAACCTGGGGGGAGAACGTAAAGGCCTTGGCGGTGAGCTTTTTAAGCTCCGCATCATTTGAGCAGAAGCCGCTGCCGAGCCCTCCGAGAGCGTAGGCGGCGCGCACGATTACAGGATAGCCGAGTTCGTTTGCCGCCTTGAGTGCGTCTTCCGTGTTTTCTACTGCATGGCTCTTTATGGTCTTGACAGAAATCTCGTCCAGTTTCTTTACGAACAGTTCCCTGTCTTCTGTGTCCATTATGGCCTGAATAGGGGTTCCAAGTACCTGAACCTTATATTTTTCCAGTATTCCCAGACGGTAGAGTTCCACTCCGCAGTTAAGGGCTGTCTGTCCTCCGAAGGATAGCAGTATTCCCTGCGGCTTCTCTTTCTGAATGACCTTCTCCACAAAGTACGGGGTTACCGGAAGGAAGTATATTTTATCTGCAATTCCTTCCGATGTCTGAACGGTGGCGATGTTAGGATTTATGAGCACTGTCTTTATGTGCTCTTCCTTCATTGCCTTGAGAGCCTGGGAACCTGAGTAGTCGAATTCTCCGGCCTCACCGATTTTCAGTGCGCCTGAACCAAGTATGAGGACTTTCTTTATAGGCTTCATTTACAGGAGGTTTATGAACTGGTCAAACAAAAATTCAGTGTCTGTAGGGCCGCTTGTGGCTTCTGGGTGGAACTGGGCGGAGAAGAACGGTTTCTTCTTGTGGCGTATGCCCTCGTTGGTGCCGTCGTTCATGTTCACAAACAGCGGTTCCCAGTCTTTGCCCAGAGTGCTGTCGTCTACGGCGAACCCGTGGTTCTGGCTGGTTACAAAGCAGCAGTCTGTTCCCAGCATCCTTACCGGCTGGTTATGGCTGCGGTGGCCGTATTTCAGTTTATAGGTCTTTGCTCCAGCGGCTCTGGCCATCAGCTGATTGCCCATGCAGATCCCGAAGATTGGCTTATCGCCCTTCATGGCAACCTTCAAATGCTCTACCGCCTTGGTGCAGAGCTCCGGGTTTCCAGGACCGTTGGATATGAACAGGCCGTCCCATTCCAGGAGGTTGAAGTCATAGTCCCATGGAACCCGAACCACTTCCACATTTCTGTTTATCAGGCATCTGAGAATGTTGTTCTTTACACCGCAATCCACCAGCACAACCCTCTTGGGGCCTTCTCCGTATACCGTGACATCCTTGCAGGAAACTATGTCAACCTGATTTTCAAGATTAGGGTCTGCAACCGGGCCTTTTTTGCGGCTTCCCTGAGGCACTATCCTTCCCAGCATGGCTCCGTTTTCCCTCAGGACCTTGGTAAGCTCCCTGGTATCCACTCCCCAGATTCCTGGAATCTTATGGCTTTTCATCCATTCATCCAGGCTGCGGGCGGAATCCCAGTGGCTGTAATTGTCCGAATAGCAGGAGATTACCAGAGCTCTTACATGTATTTTGCCGGACTCGAACACTTCCGAGATACCCCAGCGGTCCAGTCTGTCGTCCGGTACTCCGTAGTTTCCGATGATAGGGTAGGTAATGCAGAGGATCTGCCCGGAATAAGAAGGGTCCGTAAGGCTTTCCGGATAGCCTACCATAGCTGTGTTGAACACCACCTCTCCCTCTGCACTCTTCTGATACCCAAAAGAATAGCCCTGAAATTCAAGGCCATTCTCTAAGACTAACTTTATTTTGTTTTGGGACTGCATTGTAAATTGTCGTCTATTCGGGCTCCAAAGTTACAAACTTCTTGCAAAAATGCTCCAGAATTCTGCCCTGAGTTCTTCCCATGTTTTCTGCTCAGATGCACTCAGGCGGCTGCAATATCCGTTCAGCAATTCTATAGCTTCTTCTGTTTTTCCCTCGGCGATGAGAGATAACGCCTTCTTTTCCAGGGCCAGAGCGTCTTCGAATATCATCCTGTCATACTCAGACAGAGCCTTTCTGATCTTTCCCTTAGTCCTGTCCCAGCCTATGGTGGCAACGCGGTTTGTTTCCCTGAATCGCCAGATTGCGGCATCTGTGCGATAGCGTTTCTGGCCACAGACATCAAAGCCCTTTGGCAACTCTGTCTGGCCAGCGTAAATAGGCACTCTCGGGGTTTGGGCAGGGTTGTCAAAAGCAAAGTAGGCAACTCCTCCCACCTCGTCCGGAAGCCAGTTGCGGAGCTTGATTATCTCTGAATATGAGCACTGTATAACGGCAATTGTCCTGATTCTCGGGGCACAGCCCGGCTTCAGCTGATTGAGAAGGGTGCGGGTGTCGTTTGTCATGAATGTGCTGATAGGGGCGGTAGTGTCAGTAACGGTAATCATCTCTCCGTTTTCTCCACGGACTCTTCTCTTTACTTCTATCTTTAGGTCCTTTACCTGGTCAAAGTCTGTTCCGTCGTATGTCTCCCTATATAGCTCGAACATCCTTTGTGCGCTTATCTTGACATCCGGCTTTACGGAGAAAGGCATTTCCTCGTCCTCAAACTTGAGACCCAGGCTCGGAGCCACTGCGTTAAGTACAAAGTATTCCCTGTAGTAGAAGTTCTTAGGATAGGTGGTCACCATCGGCCAGAACTTGAACGGAGCCTTTCCGTCCCAAAGTCCAAGTTCCTTGCACCTTTCCCTGAGATCGGAAGCGTACATGAATTTGTCCGGATTTTTAAAGTCTATCACTCCGATTCTCGGCACGTTTGCGCTTATGCTCACGTGGTCGTCCGGAATTCTCTGGGCAGCCCACAGCGCTCCCGGCTTATTGCCGCTCTTTCCGCTTCCGTAAATCTCGAACAGCCAGGCCTCTTTCTTATCTATCACGGTTAGGGACTCTCCCCAGTCTCCGTAGCCGTATTCCTCTGCAAGCCTGCCCATTAGGGCAATGGCATCCCTTGCGGTGGAGCATCTCTGGAGGGCTATCCTTTCCAGTTCCTCTATCTGGAACAGCCCCTCCTTGTTTACAAGTTCCCGCTTCCCTTCCGTGGTGGTTTCTCCCATAGCCAGCTGCTTTTCGTTCATGCAAGGATAGGCCACATTCAGGAACCGGAACGTTTCTCCTTCAGGGGCGGGAACCGAGCCCTTCACCTCCGTATTCCTCAGGTCGTAAGGCTCTTCCGTGTGTAGCTTTCCCCACCGTATCTCGTCTCTGCTTCCAGGGGAGAACACCTTCCGGGGCTCCATGGTTACCCATGTCCTGTAGTTTGCATCACAGGTGTGGGATGTCATTACACTTCCGTCATCGGAAGCTCCACGCCCTACGATTATTGATGTGCAGCTTTCCTTTGCAGGCTCATCTTCAGGAAGATATGAAACCGCTTGGCCAAAGGATAGATTGCAGTTGAGACAGAAAGCCAGGATAGAGGCAATAGCCATCGCTGAGGAAAAACAAGGTCTTTTCATAAAAACAAGAATTCTTTCAACAAATATAACAACCTCCCCTTTAATATGAAAATGAAGTTTTCTTTATAACTTTACAAGTGGTTAAATCTCTTCCTGTTCCTTATATGGGTCGTAAATCCAAAATACTTGTATGGCTGGCCGTTATAGTGGGGGTAGTGGCAGTGTTGGGTCTGCTCTGCCACAGGTATGCGGACAGGGCACTGACAGGCATCGCTGAGCATTACCTAAAGAAGGAGCTGGCAAAGACAGATTCCCTGAAACTGGGTTATTCCAATCTCAGCTTCAGACTGGCCACCGGCAAACTGAAGGTGAAGAATGTGGTTTTCTCTTACCTTCCCATGAACATTGAAGGCTCCTGCAAAAGCGTGGAACTCGGGCCTCTGAAGCCTCTGCGGGTATGGAAGGAGGAAAAAGTTGATCTTGATTATATAAGGATAAATTCTCCGAGAATAGCATTTATTCTGCAAACTAAGAAGAGTGAACCAGATACTGGCCGGAAGGATGCCGTACCTGTAACGGATGGAGGCGGCATTGTGAAGATTATCAAGAATATAGGAGTAAGGCGTGTGTCTGTTGACAATGGTTCCGTTTCTATGAAGCGTACTGGAAGCAAGATGAGCCTGTCTGCTGAAGATTTGGACCTCTCGTTATTTGAAATAGGCTATAACCTGGAAGACAGGAAGTTGAGATATTGCGACTCTCTTTACAGCCTTTCCGCATCCGGGTTTTCATATATCTCTAAAGACAGCCTTTACCGTCTGGATGTGGACAGCCTGAAAACTGAAAATGCCGGAGGACTTTTCCTGAAAGGGGTACACGGCAGGAACACCACTGGAAAGAAGCATTATGCAGTGGCCAAAGGCAAGGTTCCTGTCACCTGGTCTGACCTCAGAGCCAGGGCTTTGCATACGTCCTCCATTAATCTTGTCCGCACCGTTCTTCAGAAAAGCATATCCATAGACAGCTTGTCTATAGAGGCGGATAAGCTGAACACTTACCGCGATTCCCGGTTTTCTCCAAAGAAGGCGTTTCCCATGCCTCAGGAGTCCATTCAAAAGATTCCTCTTCCTCTGCACATAGGAACGGTGGATATGCGGGTGACCTATTTCGATATGGAAGTAAAGCGCCCGGAAGGCTCTGCCGGATTGCTCACGCTCCACGATATGGGCCTTAAAATCAGCAATCTGTCTAACCAGGCGGAGAATACAGCCATATTCCATCTGACCCCTCGTCTTGGCAAGGGCCGTGGAGAAATCACAATCCACCTGAAAAACGACAGGCACAGCTCATTCTCCATAAAGGCAAGCGCGCATAACATTAATCTCAGCGATTTAGGAAGCCTTACAGGGCCTCTGTTCGGGGTGTCTGCCAAAGGAGAAATCCAAAGTATCCGCACAGCCTTCAAGGGCAACAGCGCTTCTGCCGGAGGCGATTTCTGCATGCTGTACGATAACCTTGACCTGAAGATAGACTCTAAAAAGACTCCGATAGAATTTCTGGAAAAGCATGGAAAGCTCATAGATTTCCTCGAGGGTGGACTTATTCACAGGCAGAACCCGAGAAAGCATAAAAATGAGCCGTTTACATGTAAAGTTGGAGCAAAGAGAGATCCTATGAAGAACTTTGGCTCCTATATGGTTTCCACGGTTCTGGATGGAGTGGAGCAGACTGTAATGGATAAACTGGCCTATAAGTTATCGCAGAAAAAGAAAGCAAAGGGCAAAAAGGAACGCCATGAACGGAAAGCGCAAAAATCAGGGAAGAATCATTAACTTTACATACCTTTGAGAAAGATAATCGATAATATAAACATAACACTATGAAGACATTCTTTTATTCTACAATTGCCGTTGCAGGGCTCCTTATGATGAGCGCTTGCGGTGGCGGAAACTCCAACCAGAACACTGAGCCGGCAGAAGGCCAGCAGACAGAAGAATCCGCCGCTGTGGCAGAACAGGCTCCTCAGCAGGAAGTTGCAAAGGCGGAAGAGGCTGCTGCCAAAGAAGAGAACAAGGAATGGTGGAAGCATGATTTCACCATCACGGAGAAGATGTATGTGGGAAAAGCCTGCATGGAGAGAACATACGCCCGTAAGGGGAATATACTGATTGGCGTTTCCGAGGGCAGCGGAATGACAAACCTGTTTGTATGTACAGATTCAACCCGTACACTCTATACAATTGGCAATGAGAAGGGCACTTACATCAAGCGTCACGAGAAGACCGGTTTTGACGGTGTGGATGATGCTGTCTACAAGTATCTTAAGGATCAGATGAGCAATACGGTGTTCGGCAAAAAGCTGAAGGTAGGAGAAGAAGGCACAACGGTTAGGGACACGGTCATTTTCGGCCGCCCTGCTTACATAATCACCAAGGAAAAGTCGGAGAAGAATTCGGTTTTGGAGGTTTGGGGCAAAACCATAATGTATATAGACAAGGAGAACGGCCTGCCTTACTACAAGTGGAGCATCATGAAAAACAACGGCAAGGTAATGACGGAAGGCAAGGCATTCGAGGTTACCGCCTTTTCTGCAGAGCCGGATTACGAGGGCCTCATCATGAGTCTCGACGGATTGACAGAGATCAAATAGTTTTACATTATGAAAATCAGGATATTACTTATTTTATTGCTTGTTGTGGGCGGATGCCTGCTGTTTATGGGTATGGATAGCAAGAAACCAAAGTTAAAGGGAACCAAGTGGCAGTATGTTGAGAAAATGTTCGTGGCAGATGCAGGAACAGAAACTACTACCTATACTCTGGAATTTACTACAGCCAAAGATGTTGTCTTGACACGCAGATCATATATGCCGCCACACCCGGCGATGTATATGAATGAAAACGGAGAGGTTCCTACCCAGCCCGGATGGGAGTCCAACAGTTCCGAAAAGGGGACATACCGCGTTAAGCGTAACGAAGTTACAATTACATTTGAAGACGGGACAAAGGGGATATATGACTATTGTGACGGCAATCTGGTTTCCCTGCACAGAACCCTTTCAGGGGAGAAGATGGTTTTCAGCCCTTGCATAGAGTAGCTCAAATCCCGAGAATGTTCCTTAAGACCCACCATATCAGGTAGATGGCTATATAGGAAAAGAGGGTGTACCTGCTGGTTGAAAAGTTGTAAAGGGCTATTGTAAACCTGGATGGGTTGGGCCTGTTTATCATCAAAGTAGAATAGGCCGTAACCAGGAGAAAAGGCACTGCTATAACAAAGAAAAGATTGTAAGACACAGCCTCAGCGATTCTTCCATGCAGAAATGCGTGCAAGGCTCTCTGGACTCCGCATGAAGGGCACTGCCAGCCGGTCAGAAGCTTCATCAGGCATCGCGGAGCATAATGTGATTCAGACGGGTTTACAAAATAGTAAAAGATCCCTGCCGCTACAATGGCGACAGGGATTATTAATATCCAGAACTTGTTGATTTTCCGGGACATCCGGTACGCTAGTAAAGATCCTCAAGAATACCGGCACTGACACCACCGGCTACTGCCGTCATGATCAGGATAATATAGATGATGAATCCCAGAAGCGCTACAGAAGCGGATACGATTGCCCATATTCCGGCTTTCCTGGAGGAGTCCTTAGCCTCCTGATAGCGGCCGCTGTACCATAAGCCGTCTACTCTGGATGCGAATACAATAGACACTATTCCAAAAGGAAGGCAGCAAAGAATAGTGGTGAGAATTGCCCAAACCAGATTTGTTCCCGGCTTTGCGAAAGGCGGAGCCTGATTAGCATTAACCTGCTGATAGCCACCTTGCTGATAGCCACCGTAAGGATTTTGGTTCTGATACTGATAACCTTGCTGGTTCTGGCCAGATCCGTAGTTGTAGTTTTCTTCTGTCATGGTCTTAATCGTTAATCGGTGCTTTTACGGCGTAAATATAGGTAAAAAAGCAATGGTGTACTAAAGTTTATAATTAATATATTTGTATTGCTATGCTTATCACTCTTGCACTTCTGGTATTCGGCATAATCGTGGGGATATTCTTCCGGGGAAAGTCCGGGAAATGGGTTTCCGCCATTATGATGGCAACGGTGTGTATTCTGTTGTTTATCATGGGAGTTAGAGTGGGGCTGAACGAGGAGATTATCGGGGCCATCAAGTCAACCGGAGTTATCTCGGCGATTCTTTTTGTGCTTGGTACGGGAGTTTCAATCGTGCTGACCTGGCTTTTTACAAAATATGTCATTGACAGAAGGAAAGACAGGCCTTCCGACCGCAATAACTCTGTCAGTGTGGACAATTCAAAATCAGCCAACCCCGAAACTTCTGGAGAAGGAAGCGGCTTCAAAGACAGCGCCATCATTCTTGGATGTTTTGTGCTGGGGCTGGTTCTGGCTCTGACAAGGATTCTGCCTGGTGCTTTCTATTCTCTTGACTTTGAATCCTATGCAAACTGGGTTCTGTACGCAATGCTCTTCTTTGTGGGAGTGAATATCGGAATGGGAGACAGTCTCCTGGCTCTGGTCAAGAAACTCCCGCGTAGTGTCCTGTGGCTGCCTCTTGTGGCCCTTGCGGGAACTTGGCTTGGCTCGGCGATGGCTTATCTTGTAATCCGCTCCCTTGGCTATGACCTTACTCTTCTGAACGCCACAACCATAAATACCGCAATGGGTTACTATTCTCTCTCGGCGATTCTGACAACCCAGGCCTGGGGTGCAACCATAGGCTCCATCTGCCTTCTGACAAATCTGATGAGGGAACTCTTTACCATACTGTGCACCAAGCCGTTGGGAAAGGCATTTGGGCGTTTTGCCTCAACAGCAAGTGGTGGAGCAACGGTTACAGACACTAGCCTTGCTATCATCCTCAAGGCGGAAGGAAACGGTATTCTTCCCGTGGTGCTTTACTTTGGCATTGTCATAAACATTGCCATACCGTTTCTGCTGACCTTCCTTCTTTCTCTGTAGCTTTCATAGTTTCTCCGCATTTTCTGGGCAGAAACGAAGGTTTTTTAAGGATTATTTCATAAATTTAACGTTTTGAAAGAAATACTTGATTTTTGGTTATGAAAAGAATAATAGAATGTGTGCCCAATTTCTCTGAAGGGCGCAACAGGGAAGTTATCGACAAGATAGTTGCCGCAATCGCGGCGGTAAAAGGGGTAAAAGTTCTGGATGTGGATCCGGGAGAGGCCACCAACCGTACGGTGGTTACCTTCGTGGGAAGTCCTGAAGACGTTGTGGAGGCTGCATTCCAGGGAGTTAAGAAGGCTGCGGAACTCATAGACATGAGGGTTCACAAGGGAGCCCATCCCCGTTCAGGAGCTACGGATGTGCTGCCTCTGATACCGGTTTCCGGGATTACTCTAGAGGAATGTGCAGAATTGGCAAGGGCTCTTGCAAAAAGGATCTTTGAAGAGCAGAATATTCCGTGCTACTGCTATGAGGCTGCCGCTTTCCGTCCGGAGAGAAAGAACCTCGCAGTATGCCGTGCGGGCGAATACGAGGCTCTGCCTGAGAAGGTTACAGACCCGTCCAGGATGCCGGACTTCGGCCCTGGGGAATATACAGATGTAGTGGCAAAGAGCGGAGCCATAAACGTTGGCGCACGCAATTTCCTTGTGGCCGTTAACTACAATCTGAATACCACTTCCACCCGCAGGGCAATGGCCGTTGCCTTTGACGTAAGGGAAAAGGGTAGGAAGATGCGTGAGGGCGGAAGCCTTACGGGCAAGGTTCTCAAGGATGAAAACGGAAACGACCTCTGGCAGCCTGGAACCCTCAAGGGATGCAAGGCTATCGGCTGGTACATAGATGAATACGGCATTGCTCAGGTATCTATGAACATTACGGACATAGAGACTACTCCGCTTCACAAGGCCTACGAGGAAGTGTGCCGTGCCGCTGCGGCAAGAGGCCTAAAGGTTACCGGAACAGAGATAGTGGGCCTTGTTCCTAAGCGTGTGCTTATAGACGCCGGAAAGTTCTATCTGGAAAAGCAGCAGAGGTCCCTCGGTATCTCCGAGGACGAGATACTCAAGATTGCAGTTAAGAGCATGAGTCTGGACGACCTCAAGCCGTTCAATCCAAAGGAAAAGGTTATCGAATACCTGATGGAAGACCCTAAGGAGATGGCTGTAAAAGAGCGTCTTGTTAGAATGACATGCAAGGATTTTGCAATTGAGACCGCTTCTGAATCTCCTGCCCCTGGCGGCGGAAGCATTGCCGCTTATATGGGAGCTCTGGGAGCAGCCCTTTCCACGATGGTTGCCAACCTGTCTTCCCACAAGAGGGGCTGGGATGACCGCTGGAAGGAATTCTCGGACTGGGCGGAAAAGGGTCAGGCCCTGATGAACGAAATGCTTGCCCTTGTGGATGAAGACACTGCCGCATTCAACAAGATAATGGACGTCTTCTCCATGCCTAAAGGCACTCCGGAGGAGAAGGAGGCCAGGGCTGCAGCAATGGAGGCTGCAACTCTGTATGCAACGCAAGTGCCTCTGAGAACGCTCAATACAGCTTTCAAGGTGTTTGAAATAGCCTCAGCGATGGCATCCGAGGGCAACCCGAATTCCGTTTCAGACGCTGGAGTAGGGGCTATCGCCGCAAGAGGTGCGGTTATGGGTGCAAGGCTCAATGTCCACATCAATGCAGAGGGCCTGAAAGACAGGATGAAGGCAGAAGAGCTCATGAATGAGGCAGACAGGGTTATGGCCATGGCTATCGCTGAGGAAAAGAGAATCCTGGAGATTGTGGAAAATAAAATTAAGGGATAATAAATACGTAACTATATGACATTCAAGGAAGAGATACTGGCGGGCATTCCGGCACAACTGCCTGAGCCTAAGCCGTATGATACATCTATAAACCACGCTCCAAAGCGCAAGGACATCCTCACTCCTCAGCAGAAAAAGCTGGCGCTGAGAAATTCCCTGAGGTATTTCCCAAAGGAGTTTCACGCCACGCTGGCACCGGAGTTTGCCAAGGAGCTGAAAGATTACGGAAGAATCTATATGTACCGCTTCCGTCCTGATTACAAGATATATGCAAGGCCTATAGACGAGTATCCTTGCAAGTGCCGTCAGGCAGCCGCCATCATGGCGATGATCCAGAACAACCTGGACGAGAGGGTTGCCCAGCATCCGCATGAGCTGATAATCTATGGCGGAAACGGTGCCATTTTCCAGAACTGGGCGCAGTACCGCCTTGCCATGCAGTATCTTGCAACAATGACTGAGGAGCAGACTTTGAGCATGTACTCTGGCCATCCTATGGGACTTTTCCCGAGCCACAAGGATGCTCCGAGAGTGGTTGTCACCAACGGAATGGTGATTCCAAACTATTCCAAGCCGGACGACTGGGAGAGATTCAACGCGCTTGGAGTTTCCCAGTACGGGCAGATGACAGCCGGTTCCTATATGTATATCGGTCCTCAGGGAATTGTTCACGGAACCACTATCACCGTTATGAATGCCGCGCGTATGCAGCTCAAGAAGAGGGGAATAGAGGGTACGAGGGAGAATATGGCCGGGATGCTCTTCGTTACCGCCGGGCTTGGCGGAATGAGCGGAGCCCAGCCAAAGGCCGGTAATATTGCGGGCGTTGTGAGTGTTACCGCGGAAATCAATCCTAAGGCTGCCAGAAAGCGTTTCGACCAGGGCTGGGTGGATGAGCTTCACGAGAATCTGGACGAGCTTATACAGAGAATTAAGAAGGCTACGGAAGGCAGGGAGACCGTTTCCCTGGCATACGTGGGCAATATCGTTGACCTCTGGGAAAGGCTTGCAGACGAGGGTATTAAGGTGGATATAGGGTCAGACCAGACATCTTTGCACAATCCTTGGGCAGGCGGCTATTATCCTGTTGGCTACAGCCTTGAAGAATCGCAGAGGATGATGGCGGAAGAGCCGGAGAGGTTCAAGGAGGCGGTTCAGG
>JAFZMA010000195.1 GCA_017551215.1 Bacteroidales bacterium
AAAAAGACCGCAACAAAGAAACCTGCAGCAAAAACCGCAGGCAAGAAATAAATGCCAGACACAACCCCTAAGACGTTCAAGAAAAACGAAAGGCTTAAGTCCAGAAAATCCATCCTGAGACTTATGTCCAGGGGAAGGCGTATAGAGGCATCTCCGCTTCTGGCAAAATACACTTTCAATCCGCAGGAGGCAGACGCCGCAAACAAGATTATGGTTTTGGCGCCAAAGAAACTTTTCAAGAAGGCAGTAGACCGTAACCTCCTCAAGCGCAGAATCAGAGAAGCGTATCGCCTCAACAAGCAGATTCTTCCTCCGTGCCGCGCACACATTAGTTTCACCTACACGGCAAAGGAAAAGCTGCCGTTTTCACAGATTCAGGACGCAGTTGTGTCCATACTTAAAACCATTGCGGAGAATACACCTTCTCGGGATAACATAAAAGAGCAGTCTACGGATGGAACTTTTGAAAATGTTCCTGAAACAGGAGTCGGTGCAACTACTTTAAACACAGTAAAATGCAGCGCAAAAAAGCAAGGCTCCAGTTCTGAAAAAGAGTGTTCCAATAAAAAGAGTTGCGGGTTTTTACGGGTGGTGAAGGCCGTGCTCAGCTTTCCGTTTGTGGTCCTCATCAAGTTCTACCAGATCTGCATTTCTCCGCTCAAGCCGGCAACGTGCAGATTCACGCCAACGTGCTCCCAGTATGCAATAGAAGCGTTCCGCAAATACGGGCCGTTCAAGGGGTTCTACCTTGCGGCAAGGCGCATACTGAGATGCCACCCATGGGGCGGACACGGCTACGATCCTGTTCCGTAAAACCGATTAGTATTCAGAGCCGTAGAAACGGCGATAGATTGGAGCGCGCTCTCCGAACTCCCTTGAAAGGGAATCCAGATCGTCCGTTGGAATATCCTCCAGAGCCAGCATGATGAGTCCGTCTACACAGTAGTTGAAATCAGGGTCTACATTGTAGTCTATAATCTTGGAACCCATCTTAATGTATTTCTTCAGAAGCGGAGGGAGGCGGTACTGTCCGCCGCTGATTCTCAGAATATAGCGGTCAAACGCCTCAAGGTTGACTGTCTTTCCGAACAGGAGCGCATCCGGATCCACGCGTCCAAAGTCCGGAACAAACGGAGTCTTTGGATTTGTCATTCCGTCGTACAGCGGATTACGGTGATACTGCCTAAGGTAATGAATCATTACGCTTCTGTAAAGCATCGGATACCAGGAGCTTATACTTACCGGACCTATGAGGTACTTGTACTCCGGATACTTCATCAGTGTATAGAAAAGACCCTTGAGCAAAAGCATGAGGGCCAGCGTGTCCTTCTGGTGGTTTACGCATACGAAGCTGCGGCCGAGTTCAACGCATTTTTCCAGAACCGGAGCAAACTTGTCTGAATATCTGAAGAGCGTATCCGCATAGAATCCGTGGATTCCTCTCTCACGGAGAATATCTGCTCCCAAGCCAAGCCTGTATGCCCCCACAAGATCCTTGGTTGTATTGTCCCACAGAACAAGATGCTTGTAGTAAATATCATACGGATCCGTATCAGCAGAAGTATTGGTGCCTTCCCCTACGGCGCGGAAAGCTTCCTCCCTCCTCACGGCAAGCTCGTGCATCATGTTCGGTATGCGGTTATAGTCGAACAGATAGCAGGAAAGGGTGCCCACATCAAACATGTGAGCGTCCTTGTTTTCTTCCAGTTCCCTCAGGAGAACCTCAGTGGGAATAAAATCTCCAAGCTTGGTGGTGTAAACACTTTCGTCCTTTTCTTCTGTGTCTGCCTCAAGCATGTACGAGCGGCTGCGCAGGAACTTTGCCACAACCCTGTCTTCCTGGAACTTCTCCAGTTCCGCGTGCTGGATTGCGGAACCTATTCTCACCTTTATCTCCTTTCCCTTCTTGTCGAAAATCTCGCCCGTGAATCTCAAATCGCTGAGCTTGTTGCTTATTCTGCCAAGCCACTGGAAATACTTTGAGTTGTTGCCATGGAAGTACATTGGCACAACAGGGCATTTGCTGCGGCGGATCTGGCGGCAGATGTAGGTTATCCAGTCTGCGTCCTCCACAACCTTGCCGCGCGTGTTCCAGGAGGAGACTTCTCCGGCCGGAAATATCAGCAGGGCGCCGCCTTTCAGCAGGTGCTCCTCCGCCTGCCTGAGGCCGGAAATGGTTGGAGCTGTGAACTTTCCAAAGCCGTATGTGGTGTTCACCGGGATAAAGTAATCCGCCACGTTAGGTATCTTGGAAAGGATGAAATTCGTAAGGATTTTTACGTCCGGCCTTATCTTGCCCAGAATGCTCAGGGCCGCTATTCCGTCTAGCCCGCCAAACGGATGATTGGATGTGAGAACCACACCGCCTTCCTTTGGAATCAGATCCAGGGCCGGAGTGTTTACATCCAGCGTAATCTCAAGACATTCAAGCAGTTTGTCTGCAAATTCCACACCCTGATAATCTGCAAGGCGGGAGTAAAGTTCATTGAGCTTGTCCAGGCCGGCTATCTTCATGCCCATGGCGGCCACCAGATTTCCCGGAAGACCTGGGATGTTCAGAGACTTCTTAAGCTCATTTTTATTGATTACTTTTGCACACATCGCTGAGAATATGCCTATCAAAGACAAAGATATAATAAAAAAAGAGATTATTTCCATACTGCCGCAGGAGCCCGGGGTTTACAGGTTTCTGGATGCAGAAGGAAAAATCATCTATGTGGGCAAGGCCAAGAACCTTAAAAAGAGAGTCAGCTCCTACTTTGTCTCCCCAGATAGACTTAATGCCAAAACCCGTGTGCTGGTAGAGAAAATCGCGGATGTAAAGTACACGGTGGTGGAAAACGAGCAGGACGCTTTCCTCCTGGAAAACAACCTGATAAAGGAGAATCAGCCCCGCTACAACATCCTCCTGAAAGACAGCAAGACCTATCCGTGGATATGCATAAAGAAAGAGCCTTTCCCGAGGGTGTTCATAACCAGGACTTTGACCAGAGACGGCTCTCTTTACTTTGGCCCTTATAGCTCAGCGATGTATGCCCACAGCCTTGTGGACATGTTCCATTCCATGTTCCGCCTGAGGACCTGCGCTCTCAAACTCAGCGGAGAAGACATTGCAAAGGGCAAGTTCAAGGAGTGCCTCAATTTCCATATCGGGAAATGCAATGCCCCGTGCATTGGCAGAATCGCTGAGGAAACCTATTTGGAAAACATAGAGGCGGTTAAAAACATCCTCAAGGGTAATTCATCGCAGATGATAAAACTGTTCCGGGAGAAAATGACTGAGGCGGCTTCCAGAATGGAGTTCGAGCTGGCTCAGGTGTACAAGGAGAGAATGCAGACCTTGTCTTCCCACTACAACAAGTCCCTGATTGTGCAGCCTGCACTCACTAATATGGATGTGTTCTCCATTGTGTTTTCGGATGGCATAAGGGGCGCAAGGAAAGGCTCCGCTTTCGGCAATTACTTCCGGGTGGTAAACGGCTGCATTACAAGGGTTTTGAGCCTGGAGCTCAAGACACGGGAAGACCTTTCCGCCACAGAGGAAGACCTGGCTGAGGACAGGAGCAGGGTACTCTCCCACTTCATGCTGAGTGTTTACAATATCCTCAGCGATGCAGGGGAAAGGCCGAGTCCGGAAATCCTGGTGCCGTTCCCGCCGACAGACGGCATCCTCTCGGAGGACCACAACATCCGTGTTCCTCTTAAAGGAGACAAGCTTTCCCTGCTGGAACTCTCCACAAAAAACGCCAAGGAGTTCATGCTTCAGGCCCTCAAGCAGGAAGCCCTCAAGAACCCTGAAGAAAAGAAGAGCATAGGCGTTGAGATGCTCAAGAGAGACCTTCACCTGAAAGAGTATCCTATTCACATAGAGTGCTTCGACAATTCCAACATCCAGGGAACAGATCCGGTTGCTTCCTGCGTGGTCTTCCGCAACGGAAAGCCATCCAAGAAAGACTACCGCAAATTCAACATCAAGACCGTTGTCGGCGCCAACGACTTTGCCTCTATGTACGAGGTTGTATATCGCCGATATTCCAGACTGATGGAAGAAAACAGGGAAGACCTTCCTCAGCTTGTTGTTGTGGATGGCGGAAGAGGCCAACTGGACTTTGCCCACCAGGCACTCAAAGATCTCGGCCTGGAAAAGGACATCCCTATCATAGGCATAGCCAAGCGTCTGGAGGAGCTCATCCGCCCGGGAGACCCCAATCCCCTGTTCCTAGACAAGAATTCCCCGAGCCTGAAGATAATCATGCAGCTAAGGGATGAAGCTCACCGGTTCGGCATCACCTTCCACCGCAGCCTCCGCAGCAAACACCAGACTGGCTCGGAACTCTCCGCCATCAAAGGAATCGGGCCGGCCACCGCCCAGAAACTGCTCCAACACTTCAAGAGCGTGGCCAGAATCAAAAAAGCCACAGAAGAGGAACTCTCCGCTGTCATCGGCAAATCTGCCGCAAAAAAGGTGTCCACCCACTTCAATAATTTTTAAAAACCTACGGCTATTTTAAAAATTAGCCGTATATTTGTTGCGAAAAACAACTGATATGGCAAAGTTTTATCGTGACCTATTTGAAAATGGAGGGACAATACGGACTCAAGAACTGCGTGAGCCCCCAGCATATTATGAAATCAATAAGGAAATCAAGTCCGGCAGTGTTCTCCGCATCAAAAATGGCGTGTATATTCTTCCTGAAGAACTTTCTACAACAATGATAGACGTAGAAAGAATAATTCCCGGCGGTGTCGTCTGTATGTATTCTGCTTGGGATTATTACGATCTTACGACACAAATTCCTGATGGATACTATATCGCTATTGAAAAACACAGGAAGATCGTGGCTCCAGAAATATCAGGAATCATTCTCTGCTATTGGGAAGAAAAGTACTGCACTATGGGTGTAGAAGAAACAGAAATAGCTAACCATAAAGTCAAGATATTCTGTATAGAGAAAAGCGTATGCGATGCCGTTAAGTTTCGAAACAAAATAGGCACAGAAGTGACCGTTGAAATTCTAAGAAACTATCTTAAGCGTAAAGATCGCAACATTTCTTGCCTGATGGAATATGCTGCGCAAATGAGAGTAATGTCTACAATGAAACAATACCTTGAGATGGGACTATAGTATGGGAAAGAAAAATATAGCAATGTCGGTTCGGGAAAGACTCCTGAACATTAAAAATTCAGAGCCAGGAACACAATATATGCAGGTCCTGCTCAGATATATTCAAGAGCGTATGCTGTACAGACTTTCAATGAGCCAGTATCGTAATAACTTCTGCCTGAAAGGAAGTGCACTTCTATTTGCGCGAGATAAATTCAAGGCTCGTCCTACGAAAGACATTGATTTCTTGGGCGAAAGAATTAGCCGGGATGAGGAAACCATTAGGAACGCTTTTCGTGAGATATTATCTATATCGTGTCCCGAAGATGGACTGATCTTCGATAACGGAGAGAACGACATTAAAATAGAAGACAGTTCTATGGGCAGAGAGTATAATGGTGTTTGCGTTTCTGTGACAGCGCATCTCGGTTCCGCTGTCATACCCTTTTCTATGGATATAGGATTTGGAGACATCGTTATACCCGAACCACAGGAATTGGACTATCCTCTGATCCTGGAAGATATGCCGGCAGTGAGCATCAACGCATATTCTTTGGAGACGGTTATTGCAGAGAAGTTTCAGACAATGATTGACAGAGCGTTGGCCAACAGCCGGATGAAAGATTTTTATGATGTGTATTCCATTTTATCTTCAGACAACACTAAAATTGATGAGGTTATTCTGTCTGAGGCAATTGTTTCTGTTTTTAACAAAAGGGGTACTGGGTACTATGACAACCACCCTCTCTTTAACGGTAATTTCAAGAATGATCCTATTAAACAAACTCAATGGAACTCTTTCCTAAAAAAGATCAAGTATAAGGAAGATCTACGCTTGAATATAGTCGTTGATTATATCACAGATAAGTTGTTGCCATATTGGTTATCGTTGAAAAAATGAATTCGTTTAAAACATACTCCTTCCCCAACGCTGGAGTTCCGAGATAGATGGCATTTTATTCTCAATGCTGGATATTATGGAGTTTAAGGAGATCCGCTAAGGTTGGGGTGTTCATCCTCCTCTCAAACAACCCACACGCGTTTCAATGCCATCTGTGGCCGTTTGTCTCAATAAATTTTACGATTTGAGACATCTGTTTATCTGTAATGTGGCGGAGGGGCTAGACGCACCTGCCTAATTTTGAATAGAATATTCAAAAAACTAGCGTTATGAACACTAAAACAGGCAAGGAAAGAGCCGTGTATCTGGCTCCAGA
>JAFZMA010000196.1 GCA_017551215.1 Bacteroidales bacterium
GTTCAGGAGGGATTACCGTCTTAAGGGGAAGTGGCATCAGGAGATTTTCAATAATTCAAATCCAATCACGCTAGAACTTGGATGCGGCAAGGGAGAATACACGGTCTCTCTGGCCAAGATGTATCCTAACAGGAACTTCATTGGCATAGACATCAAGGGCGCAAGGCTCTGGAAAGGAGCGCGCCAGGTGGAGGAAACCGGTCTGCAGAATGTGCGCTTTATCCGCACAAACATAGATTTCATACAATGGCTGTTTGGCCCTGATGAGATTGATTCCATCTGGATAACATTTGCTGATCCTCAGCTGCGCTCACCAAGGAAAAGGCTGACGGGCACAATGTTTCTGGAAAGATACCGCATGTTCCTGAAGAGGGACGGCGTAATAAACCTGAAGACAGACAGCCGTCTCCTGCACGAATATACCTATGCCCTGGCACAGCAGAACGGCCTGGAGATACTCTGCCGAAGCACGGATATCTACGGGGAGGATAACCAGGCGTTTCCTCTGGAACTCAAGACTGTACAAACGTTTTACGAGCAACATTTCCTGAAGATGGGCCTCCCTATCACCTACCTTTGCTTCAAACTCGGCGATGCCTGTGGATTTGTAGAACCGGAATGGGACAGTGCCTACTGGCTGGAAAGGGAAAACGAGGGAAGAACCCTTGGAAGAATAAGATAAGACTATGGAAAGTTTGATTTCTTTAAGGCACAGAATACACACCCGTCCATGTCTTTCCGGAAACGAGAAGGAAACGGCGGAAATAGTTGCCGAGTTTCTGTCTTCCTGTAATCCGGACGAGCTGTGGACCGGAATCGGGGGTTTCGGAATCATCGCCCGCTTTGGGAACGGAGGGCGTTCCGTTTTGCTCAGGTGTGAGCTGGACGCGCTTCCTATAACCGAGCAGGGAGCACGGCCATACAAGTCTGAATATGACGGCATTGCCCACAGCTGCGGGCACGATGGGCATATGGCCATAATGTGCGGAGTTGCCCGCTGGATTTCCGCCAACAGGGAAAGTCTCCTGAAGGACGGCTGCGTTTATCTTCTGTTCCAACCGGAAGAGGAAACGGGGGCCGGTGGGGCAAAGATGGCTGCCTGGATGAAGGACAACGGAATTTCCTTTGACTATGCCGTGGCTCTCCATAACTGGCCCGGAAAGACTCACGGAGCCGTTGTAATCTATCCGCAAACATACGCCTGGGCTTCCATCGGAATAAAGCTGGATGTCATAGGCCGCACTTCTCACGCCAGCGAACCGCAGAAGGCCCTCAACCCCACGGATGCTATCATAGAAATCATCCGCAAGATAAATTCCTTTAACACGGAAAACGCTTTTTCAACAATTATTTCCGCAGGTGTGGGAGAGTTGGATTACGGCATAACTCCGGGCAGGGGTTATGTTGCCTCCACCACCCGCAGCCAGACGGATGAAGGTTTGGAAAGGCTTGAAAACAAAATAATTGCGCAAAGCGAGGAAATCGCTTCCAGATACGGATTGGGCCTTGAGGTTTCCACAACAGACTACTTCCCCGCCACAATGAACTCTCCGGAATTCACCCAGACCGTCAAAAGAATCGCTGAGGAAAAAGGATATGTTGTGGAAGAGGATAATGTGGGCACCAAGGGTAGCGACGACTTTGTGCACATAGCAAAAATGGCCCGCCGCGGAGCCACTTTCTTTGATATCGGGAGCGGAACTGACCACGCCCCGCTGCACCGGCCGGATTACGATTTTGACGATTCCCTCATAGACACCGGCATTGGCATTATTTCAGCCGTTTGCCAACATATTCTGCAACAGACGCAAGAATAGACCTCTCCTTGCACTCCGGCAGAACGCCCAGAAAATCAACGGCTTTGCGGACATGCTCCTCCAGTTTTTGCTGGGCATGCTCAATGCCTCCGTTTTCCCTTACAAAAGCTGTTGTCTCAGCGATGATTTCCGCTTCCTTGTCTGATATTTTCTCGGCGAAGACAGATTCTATCTGCCCTATCCGGGAAATTATGCCCTCTGCTTTATGAGGGGCGTTGGCAAGGGCTCCGATCAAAGGGAGGGTTATCTTCCTTTCCTTGATGTCTGCACCGGAAGACTTGCCGGTTTTAAGATCCGGAGAATAGTCAAAGATATCGTCTCTGATCTGGAACGCAAGGCCCAGATTTTCCGCATAGCCAACCAGGGCTTCCGTCTGCTTTTTGCCGGCGTTAACAGCCATGGCCGCAGACTTTATGCTGGCCACAAACAGAGCGGCTGTCTTGCCGTAAATTATTTTGTAATAGTCTGTTTCCGTGGTGTCCAGCTTGTCTGCCTTGTCCATCTGCAGGAGTTCTCCCTCGCTCATCCTCCTTACGGATTCCGCAAAACATTCGATTATTGCAGGAGGGCAGTGGGTTGTTAGCAGATGGAGGGAGCGGCTAAGCCAGAAATCTCCCGTAAGAACTGCGGCGGCCGGACTGAACATGGCGGCAACGGAAAGCATTCCGCGCCTCATGGAAGCGGCGTCTGCCACATCGTCGTGCATAAGGGTTGCCGTATGCAGCATTTCAGAAGCCGCGGCGCA
>JAFZMA010000197.1 GCA_017551215.1 Bacteroidales bacterium
GCCTTGTCTGTCAGGGTCTTTTCAGGATCCTGCAGATAGAAGCTGATTGCATACTGCTTCTTGCCCTCTGGAATCTTGTCTCCGGTGTAAACATCAAAGAGCACAATGTTCTTGAGGAGTTTCTTCTCTGAAGCGTATGCTGCATTCCTAAGCTCGGCGAATGTAACCTTGTAATCCAGAAGCAGGGCAAGGTCTCTCTTCACCTCAGGGAAACGAGGCAGCTCGGTGAACTTGACAGTGTTCTTCTTGACCTTGGCAAGGAGGACATCCCAGCTGAACTCGGCTGTATAGACTTTCTGCTTGATGCCGAACTTCTTGGCCAGACGTTCCTTGATGCATCCCATGGTCACAATCTCTTTTCCGCTGGCTCTCAGCTTGTAGGAAAGTCCCTCCGAGAAAATGTCAGGAGCCGCACCGTCCCAGTCCAGATCCTTCATCTCTATGCCGAATTTTTTCAGCAGCAGTTCTACATAGCCCTTCAGGGAGAAATAGTCTCCGCTTACATTCTGGCTTCTCCAGCTCTTGAGCCCTTCTCCTGTTACGAACAGCGCGAGCTTAGGCCTTTCCGAATAAGCCTTGAGCGTGCTTCTTTCCTCCTCCGGCTTTACATAGTCTTTGTTGAACGAATAAACGTTTCCGAACTCGTAAAGCTTGAGCTGTGTCTCCTGGCGGTTAATATTGTAGGCCACAACCTCCAGACCGTTGAGAATCAGAGTCTGGCGCATGCAGTTGAGGTCTGAGCTAAGAGGGTTGCAGATCATCACCAGATTCTCTGCAGGATAAGTCTTGAGGTCTTCGTAATATGCGCTCTTGGTCAGGGAATTGTTCATAGTCTCCAGAAAACCGTTGGAGGTCAGAATCTCGCAAGCGGTCTTGCGGATCTTCTCCGGATCCGGATGAGGAGCAATGTTCACGGAGCACTTGAGGCTTCCCGGCAGAGGAACGTTGTTGTAGCCCCAAATTCTGAGTACATCCTCAACAACGTCGCACTCGCGGTAAACGTCTACCCTGTATGTAGGAACCTTGACTGTGCAGCCCTTGTCGGTTTCTTCAACAAACTCCATTTCAAGATATTGCAGAATCTGATGAATCTTATCAGCTCCAATCTTGCAGCCCATAAGAGATTCCATGCGCTCATAATTCAGCTCAACCGTCTTCTTCTCGATTGGCTTGGATATGACATCCTTTACCGGACCTATTATGGTTCCGCCTGCAAGCTCCTTAACCAAAAGCGCAGCCCTTCTAAGAGCGTATGGCACCATCTCCGGATCGCATCCCCTCTCAAAGCGGAAACTGGCTTCTGTCTTGAGAGTGTGGCGTTTGGAAGTCTTTCTCACAAATACCGGATTGAAATATGCACTCTCCAGGAAAACGGAAGTGGTGCTTTCCTTTACCCCGCTGTCCAACCCTCCGAACACTCCGGCAATGCACATCGGAGCCTCTGCGTTGCAGATCATAAGGTCCTGATCGCTGAGCTTCCTTTCCACACCGTCCAGGGTGGTGAAAGGGGTTCCTTCCTTGCAGAAATCCACAACTATCTTCCTTCCCTTTACATGGTCTACATCAAAGGCATGCAAAGGATTACCGGTTTCTATAAGGACGTAGTTTGTTATGTCCACTATATTGTTGATAGGACGGAAACCAACGCTAAGGAGTTTCTTCTTCATCCAGTCGGGAGAATCCTTAACGGTTATCCCCTCTATCGTGACGCCACTGTATCGCGGAGCTCCATCAGGCTGGTTGACAACAACTTCCACTGCCCTGTCATTTTCCTCTTCAACCTTGAATTCCTTTACGGAAGGGAGGGTAAGTTCTCCGCCCATGTTGTTGAGTTTCAGATAAGCGCTAAGGTCTCTGGCCACGCCTATAAAGGAAGCCGCGTCTATACGGTTAGGAGTCAGGCCAATAGTGTAGACGGTATCTGTCTTGAATCCGAAATAGTCTCTGGCCTTTACTCCAACAGGAGTCGTCTGAGGAAGAATCATGATGCCGGAATGGTCATTCCCCACTCCCAGCTCATCCTCCGCACAGAGCATTCCAAAGCTCTCCACACCCCTGATCTTGGACTTCTTGATCTTTACATCCTGGCCTCCTATAACAAGCTTGGTATTTAGAGTAGCAAGCATAACCTTCTGGCCTGCAGCCACATTTGGAGCACCGCAGACAACCTGGAGAAGCTCTCCGCTTCCGCAGTCCACCTTGGTTACATGCAGATGGTCTGAATCCGGATGAGGAACGCACTCCACAACATGAGCCGTTACCACTCCTTCCAGTCCACCCGGAATCTCCTCAACAGTATCCTGGTGTTCAACTTCCAGACCTATATCCGTGAGGATCTGCGCAACCTCCTGAGGATTAAGGTCGAACTTTACATACTCTTTTAGCCAATTGTAAGAAATGTCCATATCTAATCTTTTGTATTGTCAAACAACGAATCCACAAACTCTTCCCTGCTGAAAACCCTTAGATTTCCAACCTGCTCGCCCACTCCAATGAACTTGACAGGAATCTTGAACTGCTCAGCGATGCCTATCACCACACCGCCCTTTGCGCTTCCGTCCAGCTTTGTGACAGCCAGGGAAGTAATGTCCGTAGCCTTGGAAAACTCGCGTGCCTGAATCAGGGCGTTCTGGCCTGTGGAACCGTCAAGAACGAGCATGACATCGTGAGGAGCATCCGGCACAACCTTCTTCATCACGTTTTTTATCTTGGTAAGCTCGTTCATCAGACCTACCTTGTTGTGAAGCCTTCCGGCTGTATCTATGATAACCACATCCATTCCCTTTGCAACTGCTGAACTCACTGTGTCAAAGGCAACTGCGGCCGGATCTGCACCCATCTTCTGCTTGACTATCTCCACATCCGCCCTCTGCGCCCAGATATCCAGCTGCTCCACTGCAGCGGCCCTGAACGTATCGGCAGCGCCAATCATCACTTTCTTTCCGGCGGCTTTGAGCTGGGAGGCTATCTTTCCTATGGTTGTTGTCTTACCCACACCGTTCACACCCACAACCATCATTACGTAAGGCTTTTTGGAGAAATCGAAAACCTTGCTGTTGTCTTTAAAGGCTGTCTCCACATACTCCTCGTCAGAAACGCCGAGGGTGGAAGAGCAAGTAAGCATATCCGCAATCTCTTCCTTGAGAATCTCCATGACCTTGTCCGTGGAAATGTCCTTCTGGCGATGCACCCTCTCCTGCAGACGGTCCATAATCCTGGACGTGGTGTCTATACCTACATCGGAACCTATGAGAGCTTCCTCAATGCTCTCCAGAACCTCGTCATCCACAACGCTTTTGCCCATGATGGCATCTGCTATTCTGGAGAAGAAACCGCGCCTTGTCCTGTGAAGTCCCAGATCAAGGGCTGAATCCGTTTTTTTCTTTCTTGAGAAAAGTCCCATACAACTCTTTTAAATAATCCGGCTATACCTGTAAACAACCTACAAATATAATCAAAAAAGGGGATGACGGATTGCGTCACCCCCTAACTCTTTCGATGGTCAAGAAATTAGTTCTTCTTGCCGGAGAGGAACTCCTTCTCCTGTCCTACAGGAACAACTGCCTCC
>JAFZMA010000198.1 GCA_017551215.1 Bacteroidales bacterium
GATTATGCAGGCAATGCCTTTTCCGTCTCCGCAGAGAGCCCTTGCAGCTGCCAGCATATCCGATGCGGCATAGCACTTTACGCCAGGGAAAACCTCCTGGAAAGCGCTTTCCAGATCACTCCCCACAGAATCCGACACAACACCGGCACCGTAGAAATAAACCTCCGTCACTTTATCTCCAAGTATAGATTCCAGACTAGTTCTGAGTATTTCTACAATCTTTTCCCTTGAAATGAAAACCGGATTAATTCCGGCTGTCTTTACGGATACGGTGCTACCGTCTTCCTTGATTGCAACCCAATCCACCTTGGTTGAGCCGCTGTCTGCTACTAATATCATCTTATAAAGTTTAAAATTATTATTTGCCTTTCTGAAAACGTGCAAATATACGAATTATTCCTAAAGGAATAACTACACATACAAGCCGTTCTTCTTCCAGTGGAAGTAACCGTAGATGGCACTGAGGGCGTAGAACGCATATAGAGCGGCCATCCAGTACATGCCTTGAGTCAGGCACATGGTGGTGGAAAAAATGTCAGCAACTATCCATACGAGCCACTGCTGAAGATAGGATTTCACCAGCCAGATAGTGGCTATAATGCTCATTACAAGAACAATGGCATCCAGTATGGAAGAACTGTCGCCGAGCCATACCAGAACCTTATACAGAACCGGAACTAGAACAATCAGGCAGATAAGGCTTATCAGGGCAACCCTGCCTGTCAGCCTTGTCAGATGAATCTTGTCTTTACTTTTTTCCTCAGCGATGGAATTCTCCCTGAGCTTCCTTGAATCCCTTATCCAGGTGTAGAGCCCCCAGAACGCTGCCATCACGTAATAGATGTTCAGTGCCATGGAGGCAAAGAGTTTCTCCTGAAGGAACACGATTGCAGCAACAGCGGAGGAAAAGATGCTTACCACCCACATTGCATTCTTCTGCCTGATCTCCAGAATCAGGAAGATGATACCGGTAACGAGAGTGAAAATCTCTAGCCAGTTCTCAGACAGATATCTTAAAACGCTCTCCACCATTAAACTGTAGTATTATCCGAAAGTTTACGCTGTACAAATTTAATTATTAGCCGTCAGAAAGAGAACTGAATTCTCCCGATGAAATGGATTCTTGCCTGGGCGTAAACACCCTTTTCCACATAGTCAGGAGATCCGTCCTCAAACACGGCACGGTAAATCCAGCCGTATGAGTAGTACTTGCTGTTGAGAAGATTATCTACGCAAAATGAAATGCGCAGTTTATATTTGCTCCTTATCTCAAAAGTCTTGGCGGCATCCAGGCTCATGGTAAAGTAAGACGGCACCTTTGCTACCTCCATTCCGGAATTATCCATGTATTGTTTGCCCACATGTTTTGCAGTTAGGGAGATATCCGTGTTCTTCTCCGGACGGATGGAAATTCCTCCGGAAGCAATTAATTCAGGAGAAAGCGTAAGGTTGGATTTCTTCAGGAAAACCTGATGCTGGGCAACCGGATTCCAGTCTTCCGCATTGTCGTATGCATCCACAAACATAGTATAGTTCTTAAGCTTGTTCCTTGAGAATGTACCAGTTCCAAAAACAGAAAATTCCCTGACAGGAGTGTAGGCAAAAGATACTTCCACTCCCATTCTGTAGCTGTCAGGAATGTTCTCCTGAATAACGTAACCGGTTTCCGTAAGCCTTCCCGTGGAAACCAGCTGGTTCCTGTAATTCATTGAATACAAGTTAATGTCCAGGCCCAACCTCTCCCGGCGCATCTGGTAACCAAGTTCAAAATCCAGCATACGCTCGCTCTTGAGAAGATCCTGCTTGCCAGCCTTGATGGATTCTTTGATATCGCTTCTGCTCGGTTCACGGTGAGCAACAGACACCGAGTAGAACAACCTGTCAGAAGGGCTTATATTCCAGTTGATTCCGGCCTTAGGGTTAAAGAAATTGTAATTGCTCTTGTTCTCCAGAGAAACAAAATCCTTGTCCATTCCGCCCAACTGGAAGTTGATGAATCGGTACTGAAGGTCTACAAACCCTGTAATATCCTTTGCCAGAGCAAATTCCGCCTTGGCAAAAAGGCTGGCATCCCCTTTCTTGCCGTTGTTGGTATACCATCGGCGAGCATAATCTATATTCTGGTTATACTTGCTCCATAGCACCCGTCCAAAGTGGTCTCCATCATAGTAGGAATAATTAATACCAGACGTGAAGTCGAATCCATTCGTCTTGTATTTGAGGTTGAAGGTTCCGGCAAAATATGCATTATCCATATTCTGGCGGATAATCACATCCGTCTTCTTGTAGGTTGTTCCGTCAATAACCTGAGGATCAAGCCCGTACTTGGAGAACTTAACATTATACTTATAGTTTTCGTAATATCCGTCTCCCTTGGTAAAATGCAATGTGGAATTAACGCTCAGCGATGGGGAAAACTGATGGATGAAATGCAGCTGGAGATGATGCTGGGTGTAATTATCCGTCTCGTTATCATAATAATGGACATTACCCTGTTCATCATAATACTCTCCGGCGGAATTGTACTTGCGGTTTGTGTAATAGGTTTCTATTGGGCAACCCTCCCAAGTGATTCCTGTATGCTGGGAACCCATCATATAGATGAATTTCAGGCTGCTGCGGGAGTTTCTCCATGAAGCGGAAATAAGGAGTGAATTCAGGTTTGCCTTGGCATTACGGATATAACCCCTTGTCAGCGCGTGGTTGTAAGCAATGTCCACATTAAACCAATTCCCCTCGTCTCCGTCAATTGTACCTGTTCCTGCCGCAACGCTCTGCATAAAAGTCTTGTAGCTTCCAGCAGAAAAATCCGCCGAGCCGTAAGGAACAGAAGAAGCCGTCTTTGTCTGCATATTCAGGCTTGCGCCAAAGGCACCAGGACCGTTAACGGATGTACCCGCACCTCTCTGCAACTGAACGCTTTGCAGGAAATTCGGCAGAGACGGAATGTTTGC
>JAFZMA010000021.1 GCA_017551215.1 Bacteroidales bacterium
CATGGTGGACAAGATTCTTCCGAGCTATCCGCTCAGGACCTACAAGGCAATCTACGATATGGAGTTGACAAGTGTTCTTGCATGAAGACAAACAGGTGTTTGAAGAAGTAATCTCAGCTGCATCGGAATTTCTCGGCAGATCAATAGATATCGTTGAGAAAGACTACTATGTGACAATGATTCTCAAATTGCTTTCCGAGCACTATGACAATGTGGTCTTCAAGGGCGGAACATCTCTTTCAAAGGCCCTTCATGTGATAACCAGATTCTCTGAGGATATAGACATAACCTTCTCCGAGCATATCGGAGGAGCTAGGAGAAAAAAGCTCAAGAATGTTGTGATGGCCGATATCAGCAAAACACTGAACATGCCTATCTCCAACTGGGAAAAACTCCAAAGTGACAGAGATGTAAATGCCTACATATTTGATTACAAAAGCATGGTCCCGTCGAATGACAAACTTACGAACGGAGTAAAGCTTGAAACGGCTCTTGGTTCTTATGCATTCCCAACAGTTGAGAAGGAAATCGACAGCTATGTTTTCCAGTATTTGAAGGGAATCAACGCCGAGAGTCTCATTGAGAAATATAATCTTCAGCCATTCAAGATGTATGTTCAGGCGGTTGAGAGAACTTTCATTGATAAGATATTTGCACTATGCGACTACTTCATGGAAGGGAAAAGCACACGTCTTTCAAGACACCTTTACGATATTTACAAGTTGAATCCGCTGATCGTTTTTGACGAATCATTCAAGTTGTTGTTTGAAGAAGTCAGGGCGCATAGAGCAGAAATGGGGGTTTGTCCGTCTGCTCAACCAGGTGTGGACCTAAAAAAGCTGATTAAAGAAATCTGTGATTCCGATTACTACAAAGCGGATTATGAATCAATAACTTCGTATTTCACATCGGATCCTGTTGATTACGATGCGGCAAAAACTTGTTTAATTGAGATTACTGAGAAAATCTGACAAATCTTACTCTAGTTTCACAGATTCACAATCTGCCTGGCAACATCCATGACCGTGTTCAGATCAGAGGGGACAAGGTGCAGGTAATGCTTGGTCATATCCGAGCTCTCATGTCCTACTGTGGCTCTGACCAGCTCTCCGTTCACCCCGTTGGCAACCAACCTTGTATTGAAGAAATGCCGGAAGGAGTGGAAGGACAGACCTTCCTTTCTCCAATCAATCCCGTTTGCCTCAAGGACTTTGTGAAGGCGCAAGCTGATGAACTGGAAGTCAATGGGCTTTGTCCCGTTGAGGCTGAAGATGAGCTTGTTTGCCCTTCCGTAGGAGGGGAGGCTCTTCAGTAAGTCTCTAACCTCCGGAATGAGAGGAACTTCCCTGGTCTCTCCGCTCTTGGTCGATTTGCGGCCGTCATATTCGCCCCATGCCGCATTGACCTCTATATAGTCTTCATGCACCTGTGCCGGAGTCAGAGCCCTGATTTCGCCCATCCTCATGCCTGTGGTTGCAGAGAGCTTACATGCTGCCAAAGCCATGTCGTTGTCCCACTCGGAGCGGAAGATTGCTCCTATCTGCTCCACGGTGAAGCATCCGCGTCTTCCGTCCTTCTCGATAAGTCGTGCGACCTCCTGACAGGGATTGTGGGTAATCAGCCTCTGTCTGACGGCGATATCCAGCATCTGCTTGAGAATCATATAGGCCTTGTTGGCTGTCTTGTTGCCGACCTTATACTTCTTCGGTATGTCCAGAAGCCACTTGTCTACCATATCCGGGGTTATCGCAGATAGAGCCTTATTGCCGAAAGCGGGGATTATCTTCTGGTCAAGAAGGATTCTGCTGCTTCTGCAGTAGCCTCTGGTCAACGTGCCGCCCCTCTTGATCTTGGAGCTTACAATGGGACATGTCTCCCAGATCCAGAACGGCTGGGCGAACTCCTTGAACAGGATTTTCTTTGCCTTGAATTCAAACAAGGTTCCGTCCTTGTACTTCTTCAGGACATAGGCTCTGGCCTTTGCCTTGTTCGATGTACCTGTGGAACGGTACCATCGTTTTCCGTTCTGGTCATAGATGTAGTAATACCAGATTACCTTGCCTCTCTGGGTTCTGGGGAACAAAACGAATCTGTCGTCTTCCATGCTGCTTCTCCTTTTCCTAACTTGTTGTAAGTCCAAGAAAAAGGGGAATTTCGGTACTGCAAACTCATTTTGCAAACTCAGGCCGGTTTTGGTCTGAGGGCAAAAAGAAATCCTTCCAGTAATTTCAGTTACCAGAAGGATTTTCGTCTTTGAGCGGACAGGGGATCGAACCCTGGACCCGCAGATTAAGAGTCTGCTGCTCTACCGGCTGAGCTATCCGCCCGACGCGAAGTTATGTATATCATTTTTTGCTTTGTTGTGCAATACCTGTCAGAAGATATCTTTGGATTATGACCTGCCTAAATCAGATTGCAATCCACTGAATACCTCTTCTATAGGAAAGGCAGTTTATTTATCCTGTTTCATGTTTATAAACTGCCTTTGTCAGTTTTAGAGACTTCTTTTCAAGAAAAAAACTGCCTTTTGCATGAAAGCGTCCAACTGGACTTGCCTTGCGAAGAAAAAGTCAGCTTATGAAGCCTGTTTTTGTGCCTTCAGGCTGACTTTTGGTGTGACCCCCATTTGTTGGATTCATTATCTACACAGCCATTCTAAAGGCTTGTTTCCGAAACTGTAAAGGAGACAAGCCTTTCAATTTTGCCTGAATCCTTTCATTGTTGTACC
>JAFZMA010000199.1 GCA_017551215.1 Bacteroidales bacterium
AGTGCAAGAAAAACCAGAAGGTTAAGCCGGGTATTGAGGTACTCCGCGACAGTGGATTCGAGGCTGTCAAGGGAAAGAAAATCGGCCTTTTGACAAATCCCACTGGAGTGGATTCAGAGTTGAATTCAACGATAGATATTCTGCATAAAGCTCCGAATGTTGAGCTGGTTGCCTTGTATGCGCCGGAGCATGGTGTAAGGGGAGATATTTACGCAGGAGGTGCAGTAAAGGATGCAAAGGATTCGGCTACCGGCATTCCTGTGTATTCCGTTTTTGGAAAGAACCGCAAGCCTTCTCCAGAGTTCTTGAAGGATGTGGATGCTGTTGTGTTTGATATCCAGGATATTGGCTGCCGTTCCTATACGTTTGTAAGCTCTATGGGCCTGATGCTGGAGGCTTGCGCCGAGGCTGGCAAGGAGTTCATAGTGCTGGACCGTCCGAATCCGCTTGGAGGAGAAAGGGTTGAGGGAAATCTTGTGGAGGATGGTTTCTACTCCTTTGTGAGCCAGTTCAAGATTCCTTATCTATATGGACTTACGCTGGGAGAACTGGCTTTGATGCTCAACGGGGAAAAGATGCTTAAAGACGGCGTTCAGGGAAAACTTACGGTGGTTCCTATGGAGGGCTGGCACAGGAAGATGCTTTACGAGGACACTAAGCTTCCGTGGATTCTTCCTTCTCCTCACGTTCCTCAAATTGTGAACGCCTACTATTATCCGGTGAGCGGAATCATGGGAGAGCTGGGCTACATTTCTGAGGGCGTTGGCTATACGCTTCCGTTCCAGCTGTTTGTAGCGGAATGGATAGACGGCAAGGAGCTTTGCGAGAGGATGAACGCCATGAATCTTCCGGGAATCCGGTTCCGCACCATCTACGAGACACCTTACTACGGTGCCAAGAAAGGCCTGTATTGCAGTGGTGTGCAGGTGTTCATCACAGACTATGAAAAGGCCCGTCTGGTGGAGATCCAGTTCCTTGTTATGCAGGAACTTGCAAAGATGTATCCGGACAAGAAGACCTTTGAGTGCTGCAATAAGGGAAGGTTCCGCATGTTCGATATCGTATGCGGATCTGACTACATCCGCAAGACTTTCTCAAAGACCTACACATGGGAGAGCATAAAGGAGTTCTTTGAGAAGGACGAGAAGGATTTCAAGGAGAGAAGCCGCAAGTATTATCTCTACGATTAATAACGGTTTGAAATATTGGCAAGCCTTTTGCAATATGGTATTACAAGTACTAACCACTAAAACCAAACTGCTATGAAAACTATCAGATTCTACAATGTCGCAATTGCCGCGCTGGCAATGACATTCATGGTTTCTGCTTCTTACGAGGCAATGGCACAGTCCTCTACGAGGAAGAACACTTCCGGTACTCCGGCCCAGAAGGCTGCTCCTTCCACCCAGAAGATGACCGCGGCTCCGAGTTCCAGGTCTGCGTCCCAGTCTCCGGACAAAAAGCATAGCACTTCATCTGGTCAGAAGAACAATTCGTCTGACCGCAATGCAACTCAGAGCAGGAAAGACAACTCTGGCGTTAACAAAGGAAGAAATTATAGCGACCACATGGGCAATGTCCGCACTCAGAGCGGTATTAATACCCGTGACAACAAGAACAATAACAAGGACAACAATCGTCCGAACAACAACGGCAATGTAACCAACCGTCCGGACAACAGGCCGAATAACAACGGCAACGTAACCAACCGTCCAGACAACAGGCCGAACAACAACGGCAATGTAACCAACCGTCCAGACAACAGGCCGAACAACAACCGTCCAGAGGTTCGTCCGGATAATGACAGGAAGCCAAACGTAACCAACCGTCCTGGCACTGAGGGTCCTCGTCCAACCTACTACGCTGGTAGAGGCGGCAATTCCGCAACCAAGCTCCCTCCAGCACCTAAGTTCGACAGGAGCAATCCTAACCGTCACCTGGGCTACAACCCGTTCCGCGATGGCAGGATTATCCACCGCCCTGCAATTATCCACATAGACTACGATCTGGGCATGCGTTTCCTCACCCGTCCTCGTATCTATCATAAATACAGGATCAACGGCATGAGCATGTATTTCTGGAATGGAGTATGGTACTGGCACGCTTACGGTTACTACAACGTGCACAGACCTCCGGTAGGAACCAGAATACCAATCTCAGACATTTCTCCTTACCTGTACGAAGTTGACTATGACTTCCATTCGGGCATCCACACCAGAACCTATTACGTGGACTCTTACGCTAACTTCTATGTTCAGGTAAACAGCTGGGAGCTTGAGGTAGTAAACGCTCCAGACGGAGCAGTCCTCTACGACATGCCAAGCGACTACAAGGAGATTATATACGACGGATCCATCTACTACGTTGTAGGCAACTCCATATTCGAGTACGTGTACTCAAACGCCAACAGCTGGTACTTCCGCGCCGTAGGAATCTACAGGTAACA
>JAFZMA010000200.1 GCA_017551215.1 Bacteroidales bacterium
GGATAAGCCAGCTTGTTGCAGATACCCATGATGCTTATTCTCTTTGCACCTGTCTCCATTGGGCCCAGAATAGTGATATAAGGATTAATGGCAGCCTGAAGAATAGTATTTCCGAGTCCGCTGATGAAAGAGGCCACAAGGAAAAGAACCAGGCACTTCATTCTCACATTCCCGGTAACCATTCCGCCCTCCATATTTGCCTCTGCGATTTTAGCCGGCCACACGAAGAGCAGGAACGCAATCGTGAATATCATGAAAGCCAAAGCCATGGTTTTCTTGTAACCGATCTTCCTGATAATGCTTCCTGCCGGATAGCCGAAAATCAGGAAGGCCGCAAAGGTTACGAACACTATCAGATAGGAAGCGGCTCCGGACACGTTGAGAGAGCCTTTAAGCAGCGGTATCAGATACCCGTTAAGTCCCAGCGCAAAGCCTACTGCAAAGAACATGAATCCTATGCAGGCCAACGGGACTACAAAATTTTTGTGCTGACCTTGAGTCATAATTGTAAGTTTTTATTTATTGGTTATCATATTCAGAAATTCCTCCCTCTTTGCCTTGGTTATGATCCGGCACCCAACCGGAAGGGCAAACAGTCTTTCTTTTAGCTCGGCCGACAGATATTTGTTGGTTTTCAGTCTCATGCTGTCTTTCTCCGTTGTAATGACCGCAGCCTCTTTCTGGTTCCGGGCCATTGCCTCTATCTTTTTTATGTCTGAGCGCGTGAAATTCTTGTGGTCGGAAAACTTGAGCACCTCCTCCACCTGATGCGTGGCCACCAGCTGGGAGCGGAACTGCCTGTCATCGGCGATGCCAGTAAAAGCCACCGCAAACTTTGAATAAAGGTAGCGCACATTGCACTCCCCCGGGAAAACAGGCACAGCCTGGCAAAACTCTGCAGTTGAGAAGAAAACAGGCTGGTCATCGCGGAGCCTAAGGTTTTTTCTCCATTTCTTTTCCTGCTCAGCGATGGCTTCAAGCCCCTTTGCCTCATCCTGGTTTCCGTCGAACTCGCCGAAATCCGGGCACTTGGTTATTATCACCGCATCCGCCCTTTTCACCTGAGAGGCTAAATCGCGGAGCCTGCCGATAGGTAAAAGGTTGTCTCCCGCAATGGTGCGGTTATAGTTTACGAGCAGGATGTTGCAGGAAGGTTTAATCTTGCGGTACTGGAAAGCATCGTCGAGTATAATGAGATTTACCCCGTATTCCTCTGTTACCTTGCGGATTGCAAGGGCTCTGTCTTTGCAGACAGCCACGATTATCTGTGGGAACTTCCTTTTAATCTGGAGAGGCTCGTCTCCGCAAAGGGAGAAATCGTCAGTTGCCTTGACCTCGTGATACCCCTTGCTCTTTCTCTTGTATCCCCTGGAAATCACGGCAATGCGGTACTTGCCGCTCAGCAGGCTTACAAGCATTTCAGTGTGAGGGGTTTTTCCCGTGCCCCCCACAGAAATGTTTCCCACCGAGATGACGGGTATGTCAAAACTTTCAGATTTCAACACCCCCTTGTCGTACAACTTGTTTCTTATGGCCAAAGTCAGCCAGTAAGGGAACAGGAGTGTCTTGCTTGCAATTCCAGTAGATGCCATATAAGTGCAAATCTACTAAAAAAAAGCTTTTACGTTGTCTTTGAAAATGGTGAAATCGCTGTCAAGTTTGGAAACGGTTATCTTGGCATAAATCTGGGTTGTCTTTATGCTGCTGTGCCCGAGTATCTGGCTCACGCTCTCTATAGACATGCCGTTGTTTATAGCTATGGTGGCAAAGGTGTGCCTTGCACAGTGGAAAGACAGATTTTTTGTGATACCGCACTCCTTTGCGATTTCTTTAATCTTGGTATTCAGATAATTGTAGCATCCTATCTTAAAGAAGTAAGGGCTCTTGCTCTTTTTACCGTACTTCTCCAAAATAGCGGCGGCGGGTTCCAGAATCTTTGTCTGGAAAGGCTTGTTGGTTTTTTTCCTCCGCGATACAATCCACAATTCATCCTTGTGTTCCACCAGACGGTCTTTCGTGAGATTCTTCATGTCTATGAAAGACAGGCCGGTCCAGCAGCTGAGAACAAACAAATCTCTGGCAAGGTTCTTTACCCTGCCTTCCAGACGGATATTCATCATCTGCCGTAATTCGTTTTCTGTCAGGAATGAACGCTCCTTTACTTTGGGAGCAAGATGGAACATTGCAAAAGGATTGCTTTTAATCAATCCCCTGCTTAGGGCAACAGCGGCTAGATGCTTCAGCGGAATTTGATAAACCCAGGCGGTAGAACGGCTAAGGGAGCAGTCCTCCATTATGTATCTGCAAAAACCGGAAATGAAATCCTCGACCAGATTACTGAAGCTTATGTCTGTTTGACCTGTTGTCTTGAGAATAAAAGCTTCCAGATGCTTTCTTACAGATTCATGTTTTTTCAACGTAGATAGGGAACGGTCCTTTCCGGTCCTGGTCCGAAAACCGGCAATCTCCTTGTCGTATTCCTCCAGGAGATAGGCAGAATCTTGGCCTTTGCTTTGACAAATCGCTGATTTACAAGCTACGCCGCAGTTAGTGTTACTGATGGTGAAATCAGTGAACAGGCAATTGTTACTGAAATAATGGTTCATAGATCTTAGTTTTTTGCCCAAAAACAGAAATACACACTATTAAAACACTATAACCAACTAAAAAATTAACTATGTTCAATCAAACAAAAACTAACAGGCATTTACGTCTGGGCGTTGCTTTCCTGATGGCAGCCATGCTATCTATTGGACAGATTTTCGCACAGAATGTCAATGTCAAGGGAAAGGTCACCGATCAGAGCGGTGAGCCGGTTGTAGGTGCCGCAGTCTATGTAAAGGGCACTAAGACCGGAACAAGCACGAACGTAGACGGAACTTACACTATCAAGTGTGCTCCAAACGCAGTGCTTGTATTCCAGTCAGTTGGCTACGGCACCGTAGAGGTTCCCGTAAACAACAAGAGTGTGGTTAATGCAGTCCTCGACGAGGGTATCCTTCTGGATGCGGCTACGATTACTGCTGAGTATGGTCAGAAGCGTGTACAGCGTTCCGTAGGATCCGCCGTACAGAATGTCAAGGCAAAAGACATTCAGGAGTCTGGTCGTGAAGCATTCGTTGCTGCTCTTCAGGGCCGTGTTGCCGGTATTACCGTTACATCTACAGGCGGTGCGCCAGGTGCGTCTACCAACGTTATCCTGCGTTCGGTTACATCCGTATCCGGAAACAACCAGCCACTGTACGTTATCGACGGTGTGCCAATGAACAACGACACCTTCGATCCAAACCACGGATTCGCAATCGGTGACGAGGTTTCCACATTGTCTTACGACTTCTCCTCCAGAGGAAACGACCTCAACCCGGAGGACATCGAGAGCATGACCATCCTTAAGGGAGCAGCCGCTGCCGTTCTTTACGGATCCGATGCATCCAACGGTGCAATCGTTATCACCACGAAGAAGGGCCAGGCCGGCGCCGGCAAGATCACTTACAGCAACCAGCTGACCTGGTCTCAGAGCTATGGCTTCCCTAAGATGCAGAAAGAGTTCGCCAACGGACAGTATGGAGTGACCAACTACTACATGCAGTCATACTATGGCGGCCGCTATCCTACCGACGGAAGCGTAAAGCTTTATGACAACGTGAAGGCTCTCCTCCAGACCGGTTTCTCCCATCAGCATAACATTGCTGTAGAGGGCGGTACAGACAAGATCACCGTACGTGGCGCCGCTTCCTATCTGGATCAGAGGGGAACTGTAAAGACCACGGACTACACCCGTCTGAACATCTCCCTTTCCGGAAGGGCACAGGTAACCAAGTGGCTGAACTTCGACGCCATGATGGCTTACACAGAGACCACGAACACCAAGGCCCGCAAGGGTATCTACGGTGTGTTCAGAAGAGCGTCCAACTGGCCTATGACAGACAACATGAAGGAATATCTGGATCCGGACGGAGTACAGATGAAACTTCCTAACCTGTACACAGACACAGACCTTTACAACCCACTGTATGACTTGTACAAGAACAAGAACTATGACGAGTCCAAGAGATTCCTCACCACAGTAGGTGTAAACATCACTCCAACCAAGAACACCTTCATCACTGCCAAGATGGGATGGGATGCTTCCAAGTCTATCTATGAGAACTTCTATCATCCATACTATGCAGACAGAAACGGTGCAAGCTACGGAACAGGCGGTGGTATCAATATCGCAAAGAACGACCTGGTAGACAAGTCTCTGAACATCCTTGCAGGTTACAACAACCAGTGGGGTGACTTCAACTTCAGAGTACAGGTTGGATATCACCAGCAGGAGAACGGCAGGGAGAGCATCGCTACCTACGGAACCCACTTCCAGGTAATCGACTTCTACGCTCTCGCAAACTGCGAACCTTCCACAATCACCACCACCACCACGAACACCAAGAGAAGGATCCAGGCTATTTCCGGAGCCATCGAGCTCGGCTGGAAGAACATGGCCTTCCTGAACTTCCGTGCACGTAACGACTGGTCATCCACTCTTCCAAAGGCCAACCGCTCATACTTCTATCCTGCAATCGAGGCTTCCTTCATTGCAACCGAGCTGCCTTTCCTGAAGAACAATGATATCCTGTCTTACCTGAAACTCCGCGCCAGCTTCGCAGAGGTAGGTAAGGATGCAGGTCCTCTGCAGATCTACCCTGCCCTTGAGGCTACCGGCAATATCGGTGGCGGATTCAAGTATGGCTACACC
>JAFZMA010000201.1 GCA_017551215.1 Bacteroidales bacterium
ACCGAAAATTCCGCTCAATGTTTAGCATGAACGAAGTGAAAATAAGATAAATTCTTTCAACAAAATATGTTGAAGTGATTTACAGACAGCAGGGTTTCATGCTAAACTGTTAAGCATGAACAGTGCCGCCGACAAACCACAATTCAAATATGTCTGGAACAACCAGAGAGGACACTACAACGTCAATCTGGACAGTCCGACTTACAATAAAGAGACCAGGAAGATGGAGCACCATTACAGGCTGGTCGGAACCGCCAGGGAGAAGAACGGGGAGATCTCCTTCGGCAGGAAATATCTTTTGGAATCCGGAAAGACACAGACCTCTTTTCCTGAAATATCCAAGACCCTTGCGATGGGAGAAAGGCTTCTGATCGACAAGGTGATCAAAGACACAGGAATCAGACCATTTCTGAAGAAGGCCTTCTCCGAACAGGATGCACAGAAAATCCTGGACCTTGCATTCTATACTGTTGCCACAGGAGAGCCTCTTTCGGCTTCTGAGCCATGGCTTGAAGACAGAGGTCTTACAGGCATCCCCGATTCCACAATAGCGGACCTGCTTCCGCGGCTTTCACAAGACAAGGTCTCCACATTCCTGCAGCAGTGGATGGACCGCAAGTGCCAGAAGCAGACTTTGTGCTACGACATCACATCTGTGAGCTCCTACTCCAGAGGAAACCAGTATGTAGAGTACGGCTACAACAGGGACAGGGAGAAGCTTGCGCAGATAAATCTGGCGCTTCTCTCGTCGAAGGAAAGCGGCACCCCCGTGTGGTTCTCTCCGCTCAACGGTTCGATGAATGACTCCCGCACCCTGAAGAGTATGGTGACCAAGTTGGGCAAGATGGACATCAGGCCGTTCGCCTTCATCATGGATAGAGGATTCTACAGTGAAGGCAATCTCCAGTTCGTTGCGGACGAAGGAATTAAGTTCATCATTCCTGTTCCGGACAGCGTCAGGTGGGCACAGAAGCTGGTTTCCGAGAACAAGGCAAGGATGTTCCTGAATGCCGAAGGCTACATAACCAAGGACAACGGCAAGATCATGCAGAGCATCACGGTGTTCGTTCCTCAGAAGGATGGATCGAGGTACTGGCTGCACATCTACTTCGACCCTGACCTCCGTGATTCGAGCGAGCAGCGTTTCTACGCCAGGTATGCCCAGTGCATGAAAGAGATGGAGGAAGGGAACATCTCAGAAGGCAATGAGGAATTCTGCAGGGAATTCTTCAAATACGGTTACAAGACTAAGAACGGCCGCAAGGTCATTCCTATAAAGTCGTTTCAGGACTATTTCGCAGAGAACAGCTTCGGCTACTGGTGTATCTACACCAATGCTGAGAAGGATGCGAAGAAGGCCCTTGAGTGCTACAGGACCAGAAACAGTATCGAAGTTCTGTTCGACGACCTGAAGAACACCCTTGACGGTGACAGGCTGCGCGTCCACAGTGCCACATCGATGGAGGGCAGGCTCTTCATACAGTTCGTTTCCCTGATTCTCCTCACGGAGATCCGGAAGGTGATCAAGGAAAAAGGCAGCACTTTCTCCAAGTACTGTACCAATCCCAAAGGTGTGTTCAGACGGGTATCCTCGTTCTCGAGAATCACATTCAAGGGCAGGTACAATGATGTATATAGTGTTCCAACCAAAGCCCAGAGGCTTATCTTTGAAGCCTTCGGAATTGACATTCCGCTCAGTGAAGAGCCGTCATGCTAAACATTGAGCGGATTTTTCGGTTATTACTGATTGTCTTATTACTGGCAACAATCGTTGCTTGTTCAAACAATCCCACCACATCAGGCAAAAAAAGTGACGACACTCTTGTCAAAAGTGCTTCACAAGCCTTTAAAGATATTTCTGACCTTAAGAATTTCAGGGCTAATATTAGTTCATCAACAACGGCAGTCGGTAAACAGGAGTCTACCTCGAAAAGCCTTGATTCATTTCTGGATTACGTCTTAGTCAAAGTTGAACAAGGTAGTTCTCAGACAGAGCCTGTCACCTTTACTGCAAATACAGATTCCCAAATTAATGGCAAAAAAATACGTGCAGGAAACACGATTTCACAAGAGGATTTATCATGCAGAGTTGACAAAGTATATGTCATAGGCGATTACACTCTTGTTTCTTTCATTACGGTTGATGTCCTTGCATTAATCAACGGAAAGGATACTACAGTTCAGTCTGACGCCTATTCAACTCGTTACAATGGAAGCCTGAATTTTGAGACCAGAGATGCATCAGACCAAAAAGGCGAAATGGAGGACATCTTCTTCGAATATACTGTTCCAAATAGCAAAGATGACGAAGAACGTATTTACATCTTTTACACCAAGACCAAATGGTGGGTTGATGGTACTGGGAAGCAGAATGAAGAGCGGATTGATTTAGACGATACTCTAGTTCTCAGATGTCCTCAAAATAATAATCCAGCCTTGAATGAATACAATGGTGTAGCAATATATGATACGTTCGACTACTATACCTCTGATTTCAGGTCAAGTTTCATCATTGATAACAATACAGGTTACATTTATGCAATTCCTAAAACAAACGGAGAGAATC
>JAFZMA010000202.1 GCA_017551215.1 Bacteroidales bacterium
AGTACAGCGAGAATGTCCACTCTTACGTAAACAATATCAACACCATAGAGGGAGGTACCCACCTTACCGGTTTCCGTGGCGGACTTACCTCCACCCTCAAGAGCTATGCAGACAAGAATGACCTTTTGAAAAAGGCCAAGGTGGAGATTTCTCCGGATGATTTCCGCGAGGGTCTTACAGCCGTCATTTCCGTGAAGGTGGCCGAGCCTCAGTTCGAGGGTCAGACAAAGACAAAGCTCGGAAATGCGGAAGTGCGTTCCGCTGTGAGCAAGGCGGTTAGCGAGGCTCTGGAGAATTATCTGGAGGAGAATCCTGCAGAGGCCAGAAAGATTGTGGACAAGGTGATTCTGGCCGCCCAGGCTAGGCAGGCTGCACGCAAGGCCCGCGAGATGGTTCAGCGCAAGAGCGGAATGAGCGGAGTGGGAATGCCGGACAAGCTGGCAGACTGCTCAGACAGAGACCCTGCAAAGTGCGAGCTTTTCATCGTTGAGGGAGATTCTGCAGGCGGTACCGCCAAGGAGGGAAGAAACCGCCAGTATCAGGCCATTCTTCCTCTGCGAGGCAAGATTCTGAACGTTGAGAAAGCCATGGAGCACAGGGTGTTCGACAGCGATACCATCCGCAATATCTACACCGCTCTTGGCGTAACCGTGGGTACGGAGGAAGACAGCAAGGCTCTGAACCTCAGCAAACTCAGATACCACAAGATTATCATCATGGCAGATGCCGATGTGGACGGGGCGCATATCACCACCCTGATTCTGACATTCTTCTTCCGCTACATGGTGGATCTTATCAAGAACGGATACGTTTATTGCGCCACCCCTCCTCTCTACAAGGTTGAGAAGAAGAGCCAGAAGGAGCCTAAACCGCACTATTGCTGGAGCGACGAGGAAAGAGACAAGGTTGTGGAGGAACTCGGCGGTATTAACAGCGTTAGAATCCAGAGGTACAAAGGTTTGGGAGAGATGAGCCAAGACCAGTTGGCTGACACTACAATGGATCCTGAACACAGAATCCTCAGGAAGGTTTACATAGAAAACGCTGCGGAGGCAGACAGAATCTTCTCCATGCTCATGGGAGACGATGTTCCGCCAAGAAGGGAATTCATCGAGCAGCACGCAAAATACGCCAACATCGATGCTTAAAAAGGCGAAGCTCATATACGCTATTCTGCTTGTCCTGCTTCTGGCAGGGCCGCAGGTTCTTGCCCAATCCAAATTCAAACAGTCTTTAAAAAACATATTCCACAAGGAAAAGGAAGAGGAGATAGAGCCATACGAAATTCCTGTGCACCTCCTCATGCCAAAGGATAGGCTCTGGAATATAAGTTACTCAGCGATAACGGGTAACACGCTTGATGAACTTTACGGAGACATCTACTCAGAGATTGGCTACATCCCTGAGATTTCCATTCCTCTTCCAGACAAGGGTACCAGGTATGAGGGCTCTTTCAACATCGCTGAGTATACTAAGGAGATTCAGCGGGAAGAAGATGAGGGAGATGAGGAAGAGATTGACTATTCCGAGACTCCGGAGGAGTATAACATCTGGACCAACGCTTCTATCAATCCGTACAATGTCAAGCTTTCAGACATGAAAGACACGGTAAGGATTGACGTAAGCAGCTATACCACCCCGGGTTACAAGTACGTGACAAGCGAATTCGGAGGAAGATGGGGCAGGCTTCATGCCGGAATAGACCTGAAGGTTTTCCTTGGAGACACTATCCGCTGCGCCTTTGACAACGGCGTGGTGAGAATCAACAAGTTCAACAAGAGAGGATATGGCTACTATGTGGTAGTCAGGCATGAGAACGGCCTGGAAACCCTTTACGGGCACATGAGCAAAGTGCTTGTGGAAGAGGGCCAGCACCTTAAGGCAGGCGAACCTGTGGGCCTTGGCGGTAGCACCGGAAGAAGCACGGGACCTCACCTTCATTTTGAACTCAGGTACCTTGGCAACCCTATCAATCCTAGAGACGCCATCAATTTCGACACCGGAAAAATCAACGACAAGACACTGGTTCTGACCAGCGACAATTTCCGTTACCAGAACCAGAAGTTCTCCAGGAAATCCAGGGGCCGCAAGTCCTACGCTTCCAGTGGCAAGGGCAAGAAATCCAAGGGCAAGAATGTTAAGGGCACAAAGACAGCCAAGGGTGGCAAGACAGTTACCGTGCGCAAGGGAGACACTCTGGGAGCTATAGCCCGCCGTAACGGCACTACCGTATCCAAACTCCAGAAACTCAACGGACTGAAGGGTACGCTGATAAGGGCCGGACAAAAATTGAGAGTAAGATAAACAATTATAGAAATGGACATTTTTGAAAGAATTCAACAGAACGAGGGAGGTCCTCTTGGACAGTACCGCAAGAGAGCTAAAGGATATTTCATGTTCCCTAAGCTTGAAGGAGAAATCCAGCCTTACATGACATTCCAGGGAAAGAAGATGCTCACCTGGACATTCAACAACTATCTGGGACTTGCCAATGACCCGGAAGTGAGAAAGGTAGATGCGGAGGCAGCCGCCAAATGGGGTCTGGCCTACCCTATGGGAGCCAGGATGATGAGCGGCCACACTTCCCTGCACGAACAGCTGGAAAGGGAGCTTGCCGAGTTCGAGTGCAAGGAGGACGCGTTCCTGTTCAACTTCGGATACCAGGGAATGATTTCCACTCTGGACTCTCTCCTGACAAGAAGGGATGTTGCAGTGTATGACGAGGAGTGCCACGCATGCATCATGGATGGCCTGAGGCTTCATCTTGGCTACCGCATGAAATACGCCCATAACGATATCGCGGACTGCGAGAAAGTCCTTGCCAGAGCCACCAAGAGGGCAGAGGAGCAGGGCGGAGGCGTACTGCTTGTAACTGAGGGAGTTTACGGAATGACCGGAGCCCTGGGAATTCTGGATAAGATCGTTGAACTGAAGAAAAAATACAAGTTCAGAATACTCATCGACGATGCACACGGATTCGGAGTAATGGGAGAGCACGGAAGAGGCACCAGCGAGCAGCTGCACTGCATGGATGGCATAGACCTTTACTTTGGCGCATTTGCCAAGGCTATGGCTTCTATCGGCGGTTTTGTTGCCGGCCCTAAAGACATCATCAATTATCTCAGATACAACCTCCGCAGCCAGATTTACGCAAAGAGCCTTCCTATGCCTTTCGTTGAGGGCAACCTCAAGAGACTGGACCTGATTCGCAAGGGAGACGACAGGCGCAAGCATCTGTTCGAGGTGGCAAGGGCTCTTCAGGACGGACTCCGCAAACTCGGATTCGACATCGGACCGGCCGAGGCCTGCATCACTCCGGTATTCGTGCACGGAACCGTTCCGGAGGCTACGAACATGCTGGTAGACCTCAGGGAGAATTACAACATATTCTGCTCTGTAGTGGTTTATCCTGTTGTTCCTCAGGGAGTAATCATGTTCCGCCTCATCTGCACCCAGATGCATCAGATGGAGCACGTGGAATACACTCTCAAGGCCTGGGCAGAGATCAAGAAGAAACACGAGCAGGGTCTGTACAGCGGAGATACCGACATTCAGGACAGGGCTATAGACTAGAACATCAAATAATTCACTTATGGGAAGATTTGACGGTAAAGTCGTCATTATTACAGGGGCCAGTTCGGGTATCGGACTGGCCGCTGCGCGTCAGTTCGCCTCTGAAGGGGCAAGCGTGGTGCTGGCTGCAAGGAGCGCGGACAAACTCAAGCAGACGTTCTGCGAGCTGTCCAACAAGGGAGAATACGGAGACCGCTTCCTGGCTGTCCCTACGGATGTTACCAAGGAAGAGGATTGCCAGAAACTCATCCGCTGCACAGTGGAGAAGTTTGGCAAGATAGACGTGCTGGTCAACAACGCCGGCATTTCCATGAGGGCCATGTTCAAAGACCTTGAACTTGACGTAATCAGGCGTCTTATGGACGTAAACTTCTGGGGGACTGTCTATTGCACCAAGTATGCCCTGCCTTATCTCCTTGAGAGCAAGGGCACCGTGGTGGGAGTAATCTCCATTGCCGGTTTCAAGGGTCTTCCTGCCAGAACAGGCTACTCTTCCTCCAAGTTCGCCATCTACGGCTTCATGGACACTCTCAGGGTGGAGCATCTGCACGACGGGCTTAACGTTTTGATCTTCGCTCCGGGATTCACCGCCTCCAACGTAAGGTTTGCGGCCTTAACCGCAGACGGCACTCCTCAGGGCCAGACCCCGAGGGAAGAGGGCAAGATGATGAGTGCGGAAACCTGCGCCAAGAAGCTGACTCAGGCCGTTTACAAGCGCAAGTCCCAAGTGATCCTTACCCCTATCGGAAAGCTCACCGTTTATCTCAACAAGTTCTTCCCGAGGTGGGTGGACCGTCTGGAATACAACTACATGAAGAAGGAGCCGGACTCCCCTCTCAAGTAGTCAAAGTACTCTCTATATTCTCAGCGATTTTGGAGACAAGGAGGATGCGGGCCTCTTTGCTTGTCCAGCCTATGTGAGGCAGGAGAATTGCCTTTGTCCTGTCTTCAATCTTCAGGTACGGAGAATCTTCCGGGATTGGTTCCTTGGAATACACGTCTATTCCGATGCCTTCTATCAGGTTATCGTTGAGCGCTTTTACAAGGTCTTCCTCGTTGATTATGCCGCCTCTTCCTATGTTGATGACCTTTGCGGTTTTCTTGCAAAGCCTTAGTTTATCGTATGTTACAAGGTTGAGAGTCCTGTCGTTAAGAGGAGCGTGAACGGATATGAAGTCTGAGGTCTTCAAAAGTTCTTCCAGGCTAAGGCTTGGGTACTTGTCTGAATGTGGCTTTCCGCTTGTGGCATAATAGCAGACTTCCATTCCAAAGCCCTCAGCCAAAGATGCAACCCGGCTTCCTATGGTTCCTAGGCCTATGATTCCGAGCCTCTGGCCATGGAGTTCTCCCCACTTTCTGGCTACATCGGAGACAAGGTTTCCCCTTGTGTATTCCCCGCTTTTGACTTTATTGTCGTAATAAGTTGTATGGCAGGAAAGTCCTAGCATCATGGCCATGGTTACCTGCGCCACGCTTTCCGTTGAATAGCCGGCTACGTTCTTTACGGGTATGCCCTTGCTGGCGGCATATTCCATATCCACGTTGTTGGTTCCGGTTGCGGCAATGCAGATGAGTTTGAGGTTACGGCCCCAGTCTATCTGTTGCTTGCGAATCTGTACCTTGTTGATTATAAGCACATCGCAATCGCCTATCCTCTCCTCCACATGTTCAGGAGAAGTAAACGGATAGGTTACGAGTTCTCCAAGTCTGGCTATTGGTTCCAGAGATACGTCCTCTCCAATTGAGGCGGCATCCAGAAAAACTATTTTCATATCGCCGAGCATTACCAGGCAAGAGCTGATGCTCCCAAAATTGCCGCGTCAGATTCGTTGAGGGCGCTTACAAGAACCTTGACCTTTCCCTTCCACAGGAATACAACCTTCTCGTTCATGGTGTCTACCAGATACTTCATGAAGTAATCCTTGGCATGGGTAAGGCCGCCAAAGAGGATGATTGCCTCTGGTGCGGAGAACGGGATAAAGTCCGCAAACTTCTCTCCCATAATCTTTCCCGTGTATTCGAATATCTTGAGTGCCAGCTTGTCACCTTTCTCCGCAGCGTCGAACACATCTTTGGATGTGATGTCCTTCATGCCGTGCAGAAGGCTCTTTGTCTTGGTCTTTGCCAGCATCTCAACTGCCGTGCGGGCAACTCCTGTAGCAGAGCAATAGCACTCCAGGCATCCCTTCTGGCCGCAGCCGCACTGTCTCCCGCCTTTGACGGCGCAAGTGTGGCCAAGTTCTCCGGCAAATCCGTCGTGGCCGTAAACCAGTTTTCCGTCTACGACAATTCCGCTGCCCACTCCAGTTCCCAGAGTTATCTCTATGAAGTTCTTCATGCCCTTGGCGGCGCCGTACTTCATCTCTCCAATGGCGGCGGCATTTGCATCGTTGGTGATTGTAACTTTCAGGCCGCCAAGCATTTTACTAAGTTCATTGGCAAAGTGCACGGTCTTGCCCTTGGCCCACATAAGGTTGGTTGCCTCTACTATGTCTCCAGTGTAATAGTTGCCGTCTGGAGCTCCCACGCCAACTCCGTTGATATTGTCCAGGCCAATGTCCTCTGTCATCTCCCGGATGCTGTCGCTGAGTAAAGAGATAAACTTTCCGGCATCCTTGTACTTGGTGCTGATTACCTTTCTGGCAAGTATGTTGCCCTTTTTGTCTACGATGCCGATTTTGGCTGTCTGGCCTCCGATATCGACACCTGCCACGTAATTCTTTTTCATATTGCTGTTGTTTGTATTGTATTCTAAATCAATGGAGAAAGCAGCCGGAAGAAGCTTTCGCCTATCTTCTGGCCCAGACTCCTTTTCTTCCAGGACTCAAGTTCAACTTTATTGCACAGGGCCAGGTCTTCCACAAAGCGCCTTTCCACGGTAGCCGAGCAGCCGGCATCGTACAGCACGCTCATCACTTCAAAGTTATGCTCAAAACTCCTCTGGTCCATATTCGCCGAGCCGATTATCGCCATCTTGCCGTCCACGCTGATTACCTTGGAGTGGTTGAAACCAGACTTGAACAGGTAAATCTTTACTCCGGCCTCCAGGAGTTCGGTAATGTAGGAGCGGGTTCCGTAATGCGCCATGCGGCTGTCTCCCCTTTCCGGTATCATGAGGCGGACATCCAGGTTTCCGAGGGCAGCCACCTTTATTGCATTCAGGATGGTGGAGTTGGGCGTAAAGTACGGCGTGGTTATGTATATCCTTGACTGTGCGCTTGTTATGGCCGTAAAGAAACACTGCATGATTCCGGCCCAGTCGCTGTCCGGCCCGGAGGAAATTATCTGGGCATAGACATCCTTGTTCAGACCGGAGAGTGTTTTCTTTCCTATCTTGATGTGCGGATAATACTTTTTGCTGTAATGCAGCCTGCGGTTCAGCACAAAGTAACGGTCCAGAAGGAAACTGGCCTGAAGGTTGAACACGCTCTCTCCCGTTATCTTAATCTGTGTATCCCGCCATGGACCGCTTTCCGTTCCGTAATAGTAGCGGTCTGCTATGTTCACTCCGCCCAGATATCCCGTATCTCCGTCTACCACAAGGATTTTGCGGTGGTTGCGGTAATTGATTTTGCTCATCGGCATGAAGAAATGCACGGGAGAAAATACAAGAACCTCTATTCCCGCGTTCTTCATCTGGCGCACTAATGACTTGCTGATACCGGAACTGCCTACATCGTCGTACATCAGACGTACCTCCACTCCGCTCTGCGCCTTTTCCATAAGCAAGGCTATGAACTTGTTCCCTATGCGGTCGTCCTCAAGGATATATGTCTGAAGATGAATATGATGCACCGCCTTCTGAATGGTCAGGTACATGGAATCCAGAGCGGATTTTCCATCAAAGAAAAACTCAATGTCGTTATTGAAATCTATCAGGGAATAACTGTTTCTAAGGTTCTGATAGATTAGCTTTTTGAACGGAGCCATATCCCCGGACAGGAACTCCGGGAACGAATCCAGCGCATCCTTTTCGTCCGCACAGATTTCCAGCCTGGTTTTAAGGTCAGCCAGGCCTTTTCTGGAGAACATCTTCCTCTTGCGATAATTCTGACCGAACGTAAGATACAGTATGATACCGATATACGGCAGCAGCACCATCACAGCCGTCCAGGAAAGTGTCTTTACGGGATCCTGCTTTCTGAGAATCATAGAAACGGAAGCATACACGGCGATGCACATATTCATCGCATAAAGTACCGCCGACAGAACCGGCCAGAATGTATGCCAAGAAAACAAAATCATTTCCTTATCGGTTTGAAAGCCCTGTAAAGCACTGAAATACCGCCCGTCTGGCTTCTGTATCCCGTAAACTGGAACCCCGCATCGCTGAGTTCCCTGCAAAACCTTTCAAATTTAGGAAATTTTTCAACTGAAGAGGTGAAGTATCTGTAGGCGGCCCCGTCTTTCCCCAGAGTGAGGGCAGAGGCCATGCCCGGCATCACGTATTTGAAATAAGGCTTGTAGAAAAGGCGTGCAAGCGCATTCCTTGACTCGCCGAACTCAAGGATCAGCAAGGCCCCGCCAGGAGAGAGCACTCTCATTATTTCCCTCAGCGATGCAGGCCTGTTGTCGAAATTCCTTATGCCGTAGGCAATTGTGATTATGTCTACAGACGAATCGCCAAAACCGAGGTCAGCCCCGTCTCCCTTAAGCAGAACCGGGCGCGGATATTTTGAATACTTGCCGCTCCAGAGATGCTCCACCTTCTGCCTACCTACTTCCAGCATTCCCTCGGAAATGTCCACTCCGGTAACAGTCAGCCCTTTCCGGGCCAGCATTATGCTCAGGTCCCCTGTTCCGCAGGCAAGGTCGACAACCTTTATATCGGACACATCGCAACCCTTTGAAGAAGCCATTTTACGGGCTATTCTGGAGGCCACACGGGTAGCCCCCTTCCTCCATCTCCTGTCTATATTCATGGAAAAGAGATGGTTGAACCTGTCGTAATTCCCGCTTATCTTG
>JAFZMA010000203.1 GCA_017551215.1 Bacteroidales bacterium
CAGGTAAGGCTGGATGTTTACGGAGACGAGGTGTTCGAGGGCCGTGTGCATCTTGTATATCCTTCTCTGTCTGCAGCTTCCAGGACTTTCCCTGTGGAGATAACAATAGCTAACGGCAACGAGAGGGTACGCCCGGGAATGTTTGCCAGGGTAACTTTCAAATATGCTGTTGAGCACAACGTTGTTGTTCCGGACGTGGCGGTGGTAAAGCAGATGGGAAGCGGAGACCATTACGTATATACTGTAGTTGACGGCAAGGTTGTCTTCAACAAGGTAAAGCTTGGCCAGCTCATAGGAACCGAGTATGAGATAAAGAGTGGCCTCAGCGATGGAGACATGATAATTGTGGAAGGCCAGAACAGAGTTGTCAACGGCCAGAAAGTCAACGCTAAAGAAGGTGAACCGGCTTCCTTTACACCGGATAATCTCGTAGATAAAACCAAGTAGAAATGAGCCTGTTTTCATCAGCAGTAAAGAAACCTATAACCACGGCGCTTATTTTCGTGGCTATAGCCATATTCGGAATCTTCTCTCTGATTACGCTGCCTATTGACCTTTTCCCGCACATAGAGAGCAACACCATCATGGTCATGACCTCATACGCGGGAGCCAGCGCATCAGATATAGAGAACAACATTTCCAAGCCGCTTGAGAACACGCTCAACAGCGTGTCCTACCTCAAGCACATATCTTCCCAATCCAGGGAAAATGTTTCTGTCATATCCCTTGAATTCCAGTACGGAAGAGATATAGAGACTGCCACCAACGATGTCCGCGACAAGCTGGAAATGGTCAAGTCCTATCTTCCGGACGGAGCCAGCAATCCGGTGATTTTCAAGTTCGGGTCTGACGATATTCCAATCCTCATCCTTTCTGTCACGGCCAGGGAAAGCATGGCTGGTCTTTACAAGATAATGGATGAGAAAATCGTCAACGAGCTTGCCCGAGTCAACGGTGTGGGTTCCGTTTCCGTCTCCGGTATCCCAAAGAGGGAAATAATGGTGCTCTGCGATCCGTATAAGCTTGATGCATACAATCTTACGATAGAGGCAATTTCTACCCTCATCGCATCGGAGAACAGAAATATCCCTGCAGGAACCATAGAGACAGGTTCAAACACCTATTCGCTTAGGGTGCAGAAAGAATTCGGCAGTTCAAAGGAAATAGAGGATCTGGTGGTAGGCTCTTACAACGGAGGAAATGTCTATTTAAGAGATGTGGCAAGGGTTGTGGACGGTCTTCAGGAAAGGTCTCAGGAGAGCTTCATCAACGGACAGCTCGGAGGTATGGTCATCATACAGAAGCAGACCGGAGAGAATTCCGTGCAGATTGTCAACAAGGTAAAGGAAGAACTTCCTAAACTGGAAAAGACCCTGCCGTCTGATATCAAACTCAACGTTATCATAGACACAACGGAAAACATCACCCGTACAATCGGTTCCCTTGAAAGGACGATTGTCATCACCCTGCTGATTGTGATGCTGGTGGTATTCTTCTTCCTTGGAAGATGGAGAGCTACAATCATCATTCTCATAACCATTCCAATATCCCTGCTTGCATCCCTGGTTTATCTGTACGCCACGGGTAACACGCTGAATATGATATCCATGAGCTCCCTGTCCATTGCAATCGGAATGGTGGTGGACGCGGCGATTGTGGTGCTTGAGAACATTACCTCCCACATAGACAGGGGAAGTAATCCTAAACAGGCAGCCGTCTATGCAACCAACGAGGTGGCCATGGCTGTTGTGGCTTCTTCCCTTACCACGTTGGCCGTATTTCTTCCTATGACCCTGGTAAGCGGCCTTGCCGGAATCATGTTCCGCCAGCTTGGATGGATGGTGAGCATAGTTATCACGGTATCAACCCTTTGCGCCCTTGCTCTTACTCCTATGATGTGTTCCACCATGTTGAGGGCTCAGAACAAGGACAAGGATTCCAAGTGGTTCAAGATGCTGTTCACTCCTATCAACAAGTTCCTGGACTGGCTGAGTCGCACATACGCGAGGATACTTGACTGGGCTCTCAGGCACAAGAGGATAGTGGTTTTAATAGCCGCAGGAGTTCTGATAGCGGTTGCAGCCATCTGCGGTCCTCTTCTGAAATCCGAATTCATCCCTGAGCAGGATAACGGACGTATTTCCGTAACGGTGCAGCTGCCAGTTGGAACCCGCCAGGAAATCACTCGTGACCTGGCCCTTGAGCTGGACCGCAGATGGAGGACTGAATTCCCTGAAATCCAGAGACTGGGACTTGCGGAGGGAACTGCAGACTCGGATAATATGTTTGCTAGTATGCGTTCCAACGGAAGCCACATCATAAGCATGAACATCAGTTGCGGAAGTATGGAGAAGAGAAAGAGAAGCATCAAGGAGATTTCCAACATAATGATGAGCGAGCTTGCGGAATACAACCAGATCAGAAGGTTCAATGTTGTAGCCGGCGGACAGCAGGGAGGAATGGGAGGACAGACAGTCTGCCAGATAGACCTGTATGGCTATGACTTTGGCGCTACTGATGCGGCTGCCGCACAGGTTTCCGCCATGTTCAAGGAACTCGGAGTTAAGCAGACGGTTATAAGTAGAGACGATTATATTCCTGAGTACCAGGTGGATTTGGACAGGGAGAAGCTTGCTCTCTACGGCCTTAATACCGCTACGGTTTCCACCTTCCTGCGTAACCGTATCAACGGTGCTATAGCTTCCGAATACCGCGAGAGCGGAGACGAGTACGATATCCGCGTAAGATATGCTCCAGAGTACAGGCAGAGCATGAAGGATGTTGAGAACATCACAGTTTATTCCTCCACAGGCCAGGCCATTAAGCTGAGGGAACTCGGAACCATCGTTGAGGCAATGACTCCTCCTACGATTGCCAGAAAGGACCGTGAAAGATATGTTTCAGTTACCGCTCCTCTTCCGGAAGGAATGGCAACTTCAGATATGAACGAGGCTATCACGGCAAAGATAGAGGAGAATCCTCTGCCTGCCGGAGTAAGCTGGAAAATCGGCGGTACATACGACGACCAGGTTCAGACATTCCAGAGCCTTGGACTTCTTATGGTGCTGATTATCATTTTGGTATTCATAGTTATGGCTTCCCAGTTCGAGAGTCTGACATATCCGTTCGTGATTATGTTCGCCGTTCCTTTTGCATTCGTTGGAGTGCTCATAGGACTTGTTCTTACAGGTACGCCAATGAGTATCATGGCAATGGTTGGAGCTGTTATGACAATCGGTATTGTGGTGAACAACGGTATCGTGCTGGTAGACTACGCCAACCTTAACCGAGAGAGGGGAATGGGCATTATCCGTGCTGTTGTAGACTCCGGACATTCAAGACTCCGCCCTGTGCTTATGACAACCCTTACCACAGTTCTGGGTATGCTTCCTCTTGCACTCGGAAGAGGAGAGGGATCAGAGGTTTGGAGAGGCATGGGTATGACGGTTGCCTGGGGACTTTCAGTATCAACCGTAGTAACTCTGGTATTCGTCCCAGTCCTTTACACAATCTTTGCCGCATTCGGACTTACAAGAAAGAGGAAGAAGGGCCTCAAGGCAGCTAACCAGACTCAGACAATTCCGCAAAACAATTAAGATATGAAAGCAGTTTTTATAGCATATAACGAGGCTCAGGGAGCTGCCGTGCTGGAAGCTCTGGATAAAGTTTTCATTAAGGGCTTCACCATGTGGGAGCAGGTTCAGGGAAGAGGCTCAAAGGACGGAGAGCCTCATCTCGGAAGCCATGCATGGCCAACAATGAACTCAGCGATGGTAACCTTTGTGGATGACGATGCCGCCAAGCGCCTGAAAGAAAGGCTGAAAGAGATAGATGACCTCAAGCCGGCCCTCGGCCTGAGAGTCTTCACCTGGACTATCGATGAAGATTAAACAAGACGTGAGAACTTTTTGTGGCCGGTAAAGAATTTCCGGATGATTGAATATGGGAGCATTCCGTACGGGAGTGCTCCTTTTTCGTTTGGAGTAACGGTGACTTTTGCCTTGAGTTTTGTGTAATCGCGATGGGCCTTTACAACGCTTTTGAAATAGCTGAATTTGCCTTGAAAGATGTAGCAGACTGCAGAGAGTCCATCTATGCATTTACGGAGGAAAATCCTGGTGTTTTTGCCCTTTTCAGGGAGGTTTTTCCAGAGCATGAGAAGGTTGTTCCGGTAGTTGAGGTAGAGTTTCCTTGGAGAGTTGTTTGGAAGTGTTCCGCCCCCGACGTGATATACCTTGCTCTGAGGCACGCACCAGATTTGACCGCCTGCAAGGGAAACCCTCCAGCAGAAATCGATTTCTTCCATGTGGGCGAAAAATTCTTCCTCCAGCCCCCCGAGCTTGTGATAGACATCGCTTCTGACAAGCATGCAAGCCCCTGAAGCCCAGAAGCATCGCTGAGGAGAATCATATTGCCCGAGATCTTCCTCCACGCAGGAAAGGATTCTCCCGCGGCAGAGAGGAAAGCCCCACTTGTCTATGAAACCTCCTGCGGCTCCGGCATACTCAAAGCATTCGTTTTTCTCTTTGCCCTCAAGGATCTTTTCATGACGGGCGTATGAAAGGATTTTTGGTTGGCACGCGGAGACTTCCGGGTGGCTTTCCATAAAGTCTATGAGAGTATCCAGCCAGTTGTTGTCTACAAGTATGTCTGAATTTATCAGTACATAATATTTGTATCCATCTTCTCCTTTTTCTTCCGCCTGCTTCCTTATGATGTTGAATGCGCGGTTATATCCTCCGGTGAAACCATAGTTCTTGTCCAGCTGAATCCATTCCGGCTTTGCCGGATTCGTGTCCGCTAAAGAAAGAGATTGAAGAATCTGGCGGAAAGCCTCTTCTGACGAATCGGAAGATGCGTTGTCTGCGACAATGAGTTTTGCCTGGAATTTGCTTTGCTGCAGGCTATTGAAAAGGGAAGGCAAGAACTTCTCGAGGAAGCCCTTGCCGTTCCAATTCAATATTACAACTGCAACTTTCACTTTGCAGCGGATTTTAGTCTGAAGTAACCTTCTCGAGCCACTTGACCATACCCAGCATAACGCTCATTGAGATGAGGCAGAATGCAGCGAATACTGCCCAAGTTTCCCACTGATGAGGAAACTTTTCAAGCATCCAGACACCCATAGCAATAAACAAGTTTCCTACAGCTGTTGCTGTCAGCCACAGTCCCTGGCATATTCCCTGCAGGTGCTTAGGGGCTACCTTACTTACGAAGCTGAGTCCCAGAGGAGAGATAAACAATTCTGCCACAGTCAAGAAGAAGTAGGTGAGAATCAGAACAGTAGGGCTTGTTCTAACAGCGGCCTTCGACGCTTCTGTCCAAGTATCAAATGTGTCAGATGAAGGATAATTATGAATACTTGCTATGATAATTAAGAAAATATAAGCAAGAGCAGTGATGAACATACCCAGGGCAATCTTTCTTGGAGTGGAAACATTCTTTCCCCGAGTTGCAAGCCATGCGAACAATCCCATGATAATAGGGGTGAGGATGATTACGAAGAACGGGTTTATGCACTGCCATACCTCAGGTGGAACTGAACTTGTGTTGACAAATTCACGAGCGAATACTTGAAGACTCTGGCCGTTCTGGTGGAAAGAGAACCAGAAGAATACGGTAACTCCTAGAACTGCGAACAGAGCGTAAAGCCTCTGCTTGATTTCCTTTGCGTTTGCAAGCCTTTCCTCCTCAGTGTAGTTGGCGACAGCCTTCTTTTCCTTCTTTGCCGGGTTAGGGAATTTCTTCTTTGTTGCAAGGAAGATGAGAAGAGAAATCATCATTGCGGCAACGGATGCAATGTATGAGTAATGAACGCCAGTGTTAAAGATGTTGAGGTAATTCTCAGCGAATTCTGCACTTGCCGGAAGAGTCTGCGCTCCAGTCTGAACCTGTTCTGCCAGTTGTGTGAAATTGCTTGACTGTTCAGCAGTCATTTGAGTTGTTTCATTTAGGAACTGATGGCAAAGCTTCGGAAGGCTGGCATTGTAGACAAGGTCGTGAACCTTGAGCCACCAGCTTCTTAGCAGAGGAGCAACGAACGGAGCGATCACTCCGCCTATGTTGATGAACACGTAGAAAATCTGGAAACCAGGGTCTCTCTTGGTCCTTCTCCTTTCAAGTTCTTCCTTGGAAATCTTTGCGCCTTCAGCCTCGAAATTATCGTACATCTGGCCAACGATAGCCTGCAGGTTGCCTTTGAAAAGACCGTTTCCGATTGCAATCAGAAGCAGTGCAAAGCAGGTGAAAACCATGATGCCCGAGATGTGGCCGGTTGTGGCGGCGAAGGATTCTCCGAATAAAGGAATAGCCAAAAGCGCATATCCAACGGCCATTACAAGTAGACCTGAAATAATAGTTCCCTTGTAGTTTTGAAGACGGTCTGCAATCAGGCCTCCAGGGAGGGCAAGGACATAAATTAGAAAATAGAATACTGCATAAATCCATCCAGCCCAATGGTCACTAATTCCAAATTTAGAAGCAAGAAATAGGATAAGCACGGCGTTCATGATATAGTAGCCGAACCTTTCTCCCATGTTGCTTAATGCGGCTGCAATCAATCCCTTCGGATGCTCCCTCTTGGCCTTGACCAGATAGAATATCAGCAGTGGAATGACCACAATCAGTATCACTATCAGGATACAAAGCGGAGCATTGTTTTTCCAAAGTTCTAACATGTTGTGAAATCTTTTTTATTGCCGGACTTTCCTTTCTGTTATCAGACAGAACTCCCTGAAGTCCGATGAGGAAATCCTGCCTTTCAAAACTCAAATATAATGAAATATTGTGACAAGAGAGCAATCTCTTATTGCAGAAACTATTATCTTTATACCCGGAAATCGAGAATGGTTATGAGAAAGTTTTTTGCTTCCGTGGTTTTTTGTCTTCTGTTTGTATTGGGACTTCTTCCGCTCAAGGTGCATTATATTTTCTCAAGTTTTTGTGCTTTCATCCTGAGAAATGTAGTAAGGTACAGATATTCCGTTGTTGTCTCCAACATTGCAAGGAGCTTTCCTGAAATGAAATACGGAGAGATTAAATCTCTGGCAAAGAAATACTATACCCACATGTGCGATCTTTTTGTGGAGAATATCTGGAACCTTGCCCATTCCGCTTCCGCTTTAAGAAAACACATTTCCGTTTCCGGAACGGAAGTGATAGACCATCTTCAGAAAAAATACAATCACGTTCTTCTGGTTATGGGACATTGCGGAAACTGGGAACTTGTGAGTGCCGCAATAACTCCAGAGAAGGAACGCACTCCGGACTGTTTCTCCTCCTATCCTGTTTACATGGTTTACAAGGCTGCGAGAAACAAGTTCTCTGATCTGATATTCAGGAAACTGAGGATGAGGGAATACAAGAAGTTCAAGTTTGCGGGAGAAGTTCTTGAAAGTAAGCAGGTGCTGCGTCACGCTCTGAAAAACAAAGACAGCAGAGCTTTATATGTTTTGATCTCCGACCAGAATTCGATAGGAGCTCACGATCCTGTTGTAGATTTTCTCAACCAGAAAACATACATGCTTCCAGGTCCTGAATTCCTTGCATCCAAGTTGAAGATGCCGGTTGCTTATCTTAGGATGAGCCTTCTTAAGCGTGGTAAATATCATATTGAATTCGAGGAGATTACAGAAGAGCCTCACGATATGGAAGAATTCTTTGTGACCAAAGAATTTGCACGTCTTCTGGAGAAAGATATCCGTGAAAACAAAGTCAACTGGCTTTGGAGTCACAGAAGATGGAAGAGAAATATACACGCTGACTAATAACAACTTTGACAAATTATTATTATAATTGCATAGCAATTCCTCTATCAATTAAGATAATGCAAATCGCAAAGAGAATATCGATATTAATCGCAGCCTTGCTGCTGGTCTCTGCAACTACCTCTTACTCACAGATTTTCAAAAGCTCTGACGCTGCTCCTGCCGGTACTGTGATTTACTCTCTTCCACAGACATCGGTGAGGATAACAGTAAAGGCTTCTCTAAGCAGATTTACTTCAGGCCCTTACGCTGCATACTCTGAAAAGTATCTTGGAGTAACTGCAGACCGTTCCTCCAAAACCACTTGCAAAATAGAAGAAGTGGAGCTTGTTCCGTTGATTGAGGCAGACCAGTCTCTGAGTGTTGCGCTTAATATTGGCACAAGCAAAAATTCCAACGCGAATTTTCTTAATTTCTGCACTCAGGGTCTTATCATAGCACCGGGATATTTTTCTTCTGAGACAGCTCCAATGAGATTCCCGTCTCCTGTGCAACCGTCTTTCAGCGAGGCTGTTGCAAACCTAGGCACACAGACTACACAGCTTTACAAAAGCATCACCAACGAGGATGGGGAAGTTGAGAAAGTTGCCGTGCCGCAGACTCAGACCGTGGCAAAAACCGTAGAGAAAAAGGCAGAGGAAACCGCGCAGCTTATCTTCCGTCTCCGCGAAAAGAAAATAGACATTCTTACAGGTGATACAGATGCGAACTACAGTGGAGAAGCGCTTGGCAGTGCCGTGGAGAAAATGATTTCTCTGGAGAAAGAATACACATCCCTTTTCACGGGCAAAACAACATCGGCAACACAAACTGCAAGTTTTGAAATTGTGCCTAAGGCAAAGAATTCAAAGCAGAGTTATGTTGTTTTCAGAATCTCGGACACACAAGGTCTTCTTCCTGCAGACAATATGTCCGGACGTCCTGTTTATCTGGAGCTTACGGTAACGGACGGAAAGATTGCGCCAGAAGTTACCGCAGAAGAGATGGCGGCTTCCAAGGGTAAGGTTGCATACAGGATTCCTCTTGTTGTTACCGCCCGTCTGCTGGATGGCCAGAATGTTTTGGGACAAACAAGGATTCCTGTATATCAGTTTGGGAAACTGGTTTACTTTCCACTTGATTTAGCTTTGGGAAAATAATTGATTGTACGATTAAACACACACATACTAATGAAAACTATCGATCAGTTACAGCCAAAAGAAGTTTGGACAATCTTCAATGAACTTGTAAAGGTTCCGCGTCCTTCCAAGAAGGAGCACAAGGCAGTAGAATTCGTTTACAATTTTGGAAAGAAACTCGGTTTGGAGACCATAAAGGATGAAGTCGGAAACGTTGTCATCCGCAAGCCTGCAACAAAGGGTATGGAGAAAAAGGCCGGCCTGATTCTCGAGGCTCACCTTGATATGGTACCTCAGAAGAATCCGGATGTAAAGCACAACTTTGAGACAGATCCTATCAAGCCGAGAATTGTGGGAGATCTCGTTTACGCAACCGGAACAACTCTGGGTGCAGACAACGGAATGGGCGTGTCCATGGCACTTGCAGTTCTGCAATCCAAGACTATGCAGCACGGTCCTATCGAGTGCCTGTTCACCGTAGACGAGGAAACTGGAATGACCGGTGCAAGAGCCTTGAAACCAGGCATTCTCAAGGGTGAGATACTCGTTAACCTTGATTCCGAGACAGAGGGCATTCTCTATGTTGGATGCGCAGGCGGACTTGACGGTGAGGCTACTTTCAACTACAAGACAGAAAAAGTTCCTGCAGGATATGTATTCAAGAAGGTTGCAGTAAGCGGTCTTATCGGAGGCCACTCCGGAATGGATATAGTTCTCTACAGGGCAAACGCCAACAAGATTCTGGCAAGGGTTCTCCTTCCTGTATTGAGAGACCTTAACGCCCGTCTGGTTTGCATCAGCGGCGGAAGCATCCGCAACTCCATTCCAAGAGACGCTCACGCAATAGTAGCGGTTCCAAAGAAGAACGAGAGGAAGTTCTCTCTCCATGTTGGCAAGATCCGCAAGGAAGCTACTTTGGAATATCAGTACACAGACAAGGATCTGAAGATTGCCGTTACTCCGGTTAAGGAGAAAGCTCCTGCAATAGAGAAGGCAACAGCATTGTCTATCGTAAGGGCAATCGCTTCCATTCCTAACGGAGTATGGAGAATGAGTGACACTGTTCCCGGATTCGTTGAGACTTCCAACAATATGGCTATCATTCAGCAGGATGCAAAGACCATAAAGATCCATTCGCTGATGAGGAGTTCCATTGATTCAGAAAAATATGAGCTGGCGGAAAGCATGAGGGCCATCGTTGAACTTGCTGGCGGCAAGTGCTCTTTCAGCGGCGGCTATTCCGGATGGCAGCTGGATATGAATTCTCCTATCCTCAAGGTTTCCAAGGAAGTTTACAAGAAACTCTACAAGAAGGAGCCTGAGGTTACCGGAATCCACGCCGGACTGGAGTGCGGAATTCTGGGAGCCACATATCCTGAGTGGGACATGATTTCATTCGGTCCTACAATCTTCTCTCCTCATTCCCCAGACGAGAGAGTGAACATAGAGAGTGTGGGCAAGTGCTGGAAGTATCTTGTTGAACTTCTAAAGGAAGCTCCTGTTTCAAAGCGCAAATAACATCACTAACTTTTTAATACAAAACATTATGGTAACTAAAAAAGCTCCTGTAAAGAAGGCTGAGCCTAAGAAGGCTGCCGCAAAGCCAGCTGCAAAACCAGCTGTAAAGAAAGCTCCTTGCAAGAAAGCTGCTTGCAAAGCCCCTGCAAAGAAGGTCGCTGAGGTAAAGAAAGCCGTTGTTGCAAAGAAGGCCGAAGTGAAGAAGGCTGTTGTTGCAAAGAAAGCTGAAGTAAAGAAGGCCGTTGTAGCAAAGAAAGCTGCAGTTAAGAAAGCTGTAGTAGCTAAGAAAGCCGCTGTTAAGAAGGCTGTTGTAGCAAAGAAAGCTGCTGTAAAGAAAGCCGTTGTTGCAAAGAAGGCTGAAGTAAAGAAGAAAGTAGTTGCTAAGAAAGGCGCTGTTAAGAAGGCTGTTGTTGCAAAGAAAGCTGCTGTTAAGAAGGCTGTTGTTGCTAAGAAGGCAGAGGTAGCAAAGAAAGTTGCTGCAAAGAAGCCTGTTGTAAAGAAACCAGCCGCAAAGAAGGCTCCTGTAAAGAAATAAGTTGTACTTGTTTCATTGAAAAGCAAACGGCTCCGGAAATTCCGAAGCCGTTTCTTTTTTGAGAGAGCTGAGTAAAAAATTTATTCAGCAGCCTCAGTCTTTTCTGTAACCTTTCCTTCCTCGTCAACCACGTTAACCTTAACGGTTGCCTCAACACCTCTGTAGATGTCTATGATTGCATCGTAGGTTCCGATTTCGGAAATCTTGTCTGCATCCTTGAGCTCGATCTTTCTCCTGTCTATCTCGTATCCGAGAGCGGCGAGAGCCTCAGCTACCTGGATGTTGTTTACAGAACCGTAGATCTTTCCGCTCTGACTTACCTTTGTAGGGATGGTTACGGTAATGCCATTGACTTTCTCGGCGATTGCCTTGGCGTCTGCGGCAAGCTTCTCCTCCTTGTGAGCCCTCTGCTTAATGGTCTCTGCAAGCTGCTTTTTGGCAGATGCGGTGGCCAGGATAGCAAGACCCTGAGGGAAAAGGAAATTGTTTGCATAACCGTCTTTAACGGTAACGATGTCGTTCTTGTGTCCAAGTTTGCGGACATCTTCCTTAAGAATAACTTCCATAATCTCTCCTCCTTATTTCAAAAGGTCAGTAACGTAAGGGAGCAAAGCAAGGTGACGGGCACGCTTGATGGCCTGAGCCACTTTCTTCTGGAATTTCAGGGAAGTTCCGGTAAGGCGGCGAGGGAGAATCTTTCCCTGCTCGTTAAGGAACTTCTTCAGAAACTCTGCGTCCTTATAATCTACATACTTGATTCCTGCCTTCTTGAAACGGCAGTACTTTTTCTTCTTAACCTCTACTGTGACAGGGTTCAGATAGCGGATATCTGCATTTTCTTCATTTTTCTGTGCCATAATTCTTCCTCCTGTTACTGGTTGTTTTCTTTCTTTTCAGCTGCCGGGGCGTTCTTCTTGGCTGCCCAGTTAGCTCTTCTCTTTTCTGCGTAGGCAACAGCATCCTTATCCATTGCAAAGGTGAGGAAACGGATAATTCTCTCATCTCGGCGATACTGTGTCTCGAGCTTTTCAACAAATGCCGGTTCTGCCTGGAACTCAACCAGGTGATAGAAGCCGGAGGTCTTCTTCTGGATCGGATAGGCCAGTTTCTTGAGCCCCCAATCCTCTTCACTGACAACTGTGCCGCCGTTCTCCTTTATAAGGGAGATGTATTTGGCCGCCGTTTCCTTCATCTGAGCTTCAGACAAAACGGGAGTTGCAATGAAAACGGTTTCGTAATTCTTTAACATCTCTTTAGTATTAGTTTTGTAATGGGCTGCAAAGATAGAAAAAAATGGAGGATTTCAAAAAAAGCGAAAAAAAATGTAGTTTTGCAGTCCTTCTAGAGTCTAATTAGTAGCAAACAATATTTATAAGTATATCATGAAAAAAATTGTCATTCTCTTTTCACTGATGCTGATCGGCATCTTTGGATTTGCCCAGCAGGCTCAGCAGATGCCTCTGGATCCGGCTGTTAGGGTCGGAAAGCTGGAAAACGGCCTTACCTATTTCATCAGGCAGAACGCCAATCCTGAGAAGAGGGCCGAGTTCTACATTGCCACCAATGTGGGTGCCATCAACGAGACTCCAGCCCAGAGAGGCCTTGCACACTTCCTGGAGCACATGTGCTTCAACGGAAACAAGGATTTCCCTGGAAACACCATGATGAGCTATCTGGAAAAGAACGGCCTCATCTTCGGCGCCAACATCAACGCAATGACCGGAGTTGAGAGCACAGTCTACACACTGAGCACCATCCCTACAGACAAGCAGTTCCTTGTGGACACCGCGCTGGTAATCCTCCAGAACGATGCAGCCTTCGTAACCAACGATTTCAATGAGATTGAAAAAGAAAGGGGTGTTATTATAGAGGAGTGGAGAAGCGGCAATACCGCCCAGAGAAGGCAGCAGGAGGCTCTTTTCAAGGTGCTTTTCAAGGGCACAAAGTATGCAGACTGCAATGTCATCGGTGACGAGCAGTGCCTTAGCACTTTTGCTCCCCAGGAGCTTGTAAACTTCTATAAGACTTGGTACTATCCTGCAAACCAAGCTATTATTGTAGTCGGCGATGTAGATCCGGACTATATAGAAGGCAAAATCAAAGAGTTTTTCAGCGTTATCCCTAAGAAAGACGTGGAGCCAGTGAAGGAAGTGATAAATGTGCCTGACAATGCAGAACCGCTGAGTCTTGTTTTCACAGATCCAGAGATAAGCAACACTCAGTTACTCTTTATAAATAAGGAGAAAGCTCTCCCTAAGGCAGTGAAGGCCACCCCTCAGTATTTTGTGATCAACGCCATTAAGCACCTTGTTTCCTCCATGCTCAATGAGAGGCTTGCAGATGCTTCCAAGAAGTCGGATGCTCCTTTCATTCAGGCAAACTATTACGAGCAGAATGTTTGCCAGACTATGGATATCGGCCTTCTGGGTGTTGCCGTCAAGGATAACAGGGTTGAGGATGCTGTCAACACCATCGTGGGAATTACACGTCAGGCAGAGAAGTACGGATTTACCGCAGACGAGTTCGAGAGGGCAAAGGCTTCCCTTCTTAGGGGCTATCAGGCTGCTGAAGACAGGGCTGCAACCCGCACCAACTCTCAGCTGGCCAATCAGATAGTGCAGTACTTCCTCAACAACGAGCCTTACACAGACCCGGCAACCTTGAACGCAATGGCAAAGCAGATGCTCGGAATGTTCAACGTGGACATAATTAACCAGATGTTCAGCCAGGGAAGTTCATTCCTGTCTCTGAACAACAGCGTTCTCTTCCTTACCGGCGCAACCAAGGACGCTTCCGCTTTCCCTACACAGGAAAAACTGGCGGAAATGTTTACCAACGCCTTCAAGGCAGAAGTGGCAGCACCTCAGGTAGAGGAGATTGCAAAGGACTTTTTAGATGCCTCTGCGATAAAGGCCGGCAAAATCAAGAAAGAGGAAGATGGTTACCTTGGCAGCAAGGTCTGGACCCTTGGCAACGGTGTGATGGTATATCTCTATCCTACAGACGTTCGCAAGGACAGGGTTTCCTTCTCGCTTATTCAGGACGGTGGACAGTCTCTGCTTCCTGAGGAGCTTCTTCCAAGCTTTGATGACAATGTGCGGTATTTCTATACCAGCAATGCCGGAGTAGGCCAGTTCCCTGCAAACACAGTCCGCAAGATGCTTGCTGGAAAGAACGTTTCCGTAAGTCCATTTGTCAACGATACCCATAGCGGAGTCAATGGCTCTTCCTCCACAAAGGACATTGAGACCACTCTCCAGCTGATGTACCTGTTCTTCACCCAGCCAAGATGCGATGCCAAGGAGTTTGAGACTACTATGGGCCAGATGAAGACCATTGCAGCCAACATTGGAAGCAATCCTGAGTACCAGTACCAGATGCTCCTTGCTGCCGCAGAGACAAACAACAGTCCGAGAACCACGATGTTTGGCACAGAGCTTCTGGAGAAGGTTTCCGCTGAGAAGATCAACAAGGGTAACGCCATGCTCTTCGGCGATGCAGTGGGTGCAAAACTGTTTGTCGTCGGCGACTTTGACATTGAGACAGTGAAACCTCTGGTTGAGAAGTATATCGCTTCTCTCCCTGTAAAGTCCAAGAAACCAAGGGCTATGGTAGACCACAAGCTTTATCCTGCAGACGGAGAGAACGTTGTGGCAAAGGAAATCAAGATGGAGAACCCTAACACCTACGCTAGCGTAATCTATCAGGGTCCTATGGAGAAGAATCTTGAGAACAGCGCTGTTAACCGCGCTATGACCTATATTATGAATATGCGTTACATAGCATCCCTCAGAGAAGAGGACGGCGGCACATACAGCCCGAGAATACGTGGACAAGTTTCTCCGCTTCCTAACGAGAGGTATTACTTCAGCGTAGGTTTTGAAACCAGCAAGGAAAAAGCTCCGGTACTTCTGGACAAGGTTTATTCCGGCTTGGAGAAACTGGCTGCAGAAGGACCTACAGACGAGGAGATGGGCAAGACCATAGAAATGATGAAGAAGAACATCCCGGAATCAAAGAAGAATCCATCATACTGGGAAAATCTGCTAACGCAGTATTATCTTTATGGTTACGACATGAACCTGACAGACGAGATTATTGACAAATTTGTTACAAAGGAAAATGTTCAGGCTGCTGCGAAAACTATGATCAATCAACATAACAGGCTGACAGTTAAGGTAGATCCTGAATAAATCAGTGCCAAAATCCCGATTTTTCTGCCGATTTTTTTGAAACAGAGAAATAATTTCCTATATTTGTGATTGATTGTAGACATGCGTTACGCGTGTAACGTAGCCCAGACAATAGATTTTAATTTATTTTATTAACATAATTCATTTAAATGACTATGAAGAAATTCTTTTTGACAGTTGCCATTTGCGCTGTAGCTGCAGTTAGCGTAAATGCGCAGGTTGTTAAGGGTGCTGAGGCTCAGACCAAGAGAGGCCCTTATGAGACTAACCGTCTCTTCGACAACATTTTCATCGGCGCTGCCGGTGGTGTTAACTTCTATCAGGCAGAGAATGACCACGAAATCAAGTTTACCAAGAGACTTGCTCCGGCTGCTCAGGGTTACATCGGAAAGTGGATCACTCCTTGTGTTGGTATAAGACTGGGATACTATGGTATCAAGGCTTATGGATATACCAATGATTTTGATAATCCATACACGATTAATATCGCTGATGACGGTATGCAGAAGATGAATCAGAACTATATCAGAGGCGATCTGATGTGGAACATCTCCAACGCTATTGGCGGTTACAGGGCAGACAGATTCATCGACTTCGCTCCATATCTGGGAGCTGGCGTTATGTGGAACAGCACAACCAAGAAGATGCCTCGTACTGGCAAGTATCATAAGGATACTGAGCTTGGCGTTACCGCTGGTATCTACACCATGTTCCGTCTTGGCAAGGCTCTGGATCTTACCTTGGATATTAACCAGAGCTATGTAAACCAGAGATATGATGCAGACAGCCGTGCTTCCCGCAAGGAGTTCATCGGTTCTGCTGCTCTCGGTCTTGCATATCAGTTCAAGAACAGGGAGTTCTCAAGAGCACACGCTCCTGTAGACGTTACCCCTTACAACAACAAGATCAAGGATCTGAATGGCCTTATCAACGATGCTAACGCTCTGAACAAGAAGCTCCAGGATGAGCTTGCAGCAGAGAAGGCAAAGGATAAGGGAGAGAAGGTTATCATCAAAGAGGGTGAGACCAAGATCGTTCCTTCTCCATTCGCAGTTTACTTCCCACTCGGAAAGAGCACTCTTACAGATGCTCAGAAGAACAGCATCAAGTACTTTGTTGAGACCGCTATGGAGACCAACAAGGACCGTACTTTCGAGATTATTGGTGCAGCTGACAGCGCAACTGGTTCAGCTAAGACCAACGAGAAACTCGGCCAGGCTCGTCTGGATGCAGTTCTCAACATCATCAAGGCTTGCGGTGGAAACTACAAGATTGCTGACAAGAACCTGGGTGGAACCATGGAGTTCAGCCAGACAGACAAGACTCGCAACCGCGTAGTTGTTATCAAGTAATCAGACCTTGTGTCAAAAACCTAAAAATTGTATTTTATGAATATCAAAAAACTGTTTGTGACTGCTGCCATCTGCGTACTTGCTTTTGCAAGCGCAAACGCTCAGGTTATAAAGGGCGCAGAGGCTCAGACACTTAGAGGTCCTTATGAGACCAATGGTCTTTTCGACAATATTTTCTTTGGTGTAGCTGGTGGTTTTAACTACTATCAGGGAGAGCAGGATCTTTATCTTGATTTCAAAGACAGATTCGCTCTTGCATATCAGGGCTATATCGGAAAATGGATTACTCCTTGCTTTGGAATCAGATTAGGTTATTATGGTGGCAAGCTTAATGGTTTCTACTATAATAACAGTGCTGCTACTCCAGCACCTCCTGCATGGTCCGGCAACGATTATGTAGACCCTGCAGACATGTATGATTTTGGTTACAAGCAGAAGATGCGCCTTCACTATGTAAGAGGCGACCTGATGTGGAACATTTCCAACGCCATTGGCGGATACAGGCCTGACAGGTTCTGGGACATTGCTCCTTACATTGGAACAGGTGGAGCTGTTCTGACTGATCCTGATGGAAAGCATCCTGAATGGGAACTTGCAGCAACTGTTGGTATCTACAACATGTTCCGCATTTGCTCCGCTCTGGATCTTACTCTGGACATCAACCAGACAGTTGTTAACCAGTGCTTCGACAGAGACTCAAGACGTTCACGTCAGGAGTATATCGGAAGCATTTCTCTGGGTCTTGCATATCAGTTCAAGAACAGAGAGTTCTCAAGAGCTCACGCTCCTGTTGACGTAACTCCTTTCACCAGCAAGATCAACGATCTTAACAAGGCTCTTGGAGACATCAACGCAAAGAACAAGAAGCTCCAGGAAGACATCGATGCTGAAAAGGCTAAGGAAGGTGGCGAGAAGATCGTTTACAAGGAGGGTGAGACCAAGTACACTCCAGCTCCATTTGCAGTTTACTTCCCTCTTGGCAAGAGCGCTCTTACCACAGATCAGGTAAACAGCATCAAGTACTTTGTTGAGACCTCAATGGCATCCAACAAGGATCGCGTATTCGAGATCGAAGGTGCTGCTGACAGTGCAACCGGTTCTGCTAAGACTAACGAGAAACTTGGCCAGGCTCGTCTGGATGCAGTTCTCAAGGTTATCCAGGCTTGCGGCGGAAACTACAAGCTTGCTGAGAAGAATCTCGGTGGAACTATGGAGTTCAGCCAGACAGACAAGGCTCTTAACCGCGTAGTTGTGATTAAGTAATTGGTCTAGAAGGACAAATTAAGGGGGATGGCTTAATGGTCACCCCCCTTTCTTTTATATGAACAGATTCCTTTTCGGGAATTTATCTCTATATTTGAATAATCTTACGGCCGGTTATGAAAGTTGTTGTCAATCCGAAATACAAATATCTGGAAAGTTTTCTGGTAGACGCCCTGTCTCATTCCTACAAGGCGGAAAATGTCTATAGGAACTTCCGCAATACCGTAGAAGACGTTACGGTGGACGGATTGCGTATGGTTGTAAAAATATTCAAGAAACCTACGGAATTCAACAGGGTTGTATATTCTTTCCTCAGGCCGACAAAAGCCAAGCGTTCGTATGAATATTCCCTCAGGCTTCTGTCTCTTGGAGTGGACGTTCCTGAGCCGATAGGCTATGTGGAGAAGAAAAAGGGCCTTTTTTTCCATACCGGATGCTATGTCTGCGTTTACACGGATTACAAGCCTGTTACAGACTTTCTGGGCAAGGATGTAAATTCTCCTGAGACAGAATTGTTTATACAAGCCCTTGCGGATTATGCGGCTTCTTTCCATTCTCAAGGACTGGTCCACAATGACTTTAACATAGATAACATTCTGTATAAGGTTGTGGATGGGAAATACCGTTTTCAGCTCATAGACCTCAATAGGGTTCAGTTCCATAACCGCAGTCTGATGCGTTGCGCAAAAGACATCAGCAACATGCATTTTGCTCCGGAAATGATGCACGCAATAATAGAACGCTACTGCGCGTGCCGCCTCTTGAATTTCAGGGAGTTTTCAGACAAGGTAAGGCTTAATACCAACAAGGCCAAGGGAATAACCAAGATAAAAGACATTGTCCTCATTCCTCTGGGGTTGAGGAAAAAGAGGAAATAAAACAAGCACTCACATTTCTGTAAGTGCTTGATTTTCATTTGCGCCTGCACAAGGACTTGAACCTAGGACCCCATGATTAACAGTCATGTGCTCTAACCAACTGAGCTATGCAGGCAGAACTTTTTGGGACTGCAAAAGTATATTTTTTTTGACTATGTTCCAAATCTTTTTAAGAATTAATGTAATTCGGCAAATTAAAGTAACTTTGTGAGCAAATTACAGAACAATGAATGCAGCAGAACTCTCCTCCCTGTTTAGAAAGATTGTTCTCCGCGACGGGGAACTGATACTCCCTTTCATGGGCGCCATAAGGCTGGAAGATGTGCCTGCGCGTTTTTCTGAGAACGGGATGGTGGTCTGTCCTCCCGGCAAGAAACTGACCTTTGACAATTACAACCTCTCCTCTAACGATATTCTCCTGAATGAATACGCCCAGCAGCGGGAAATCTCCCATATTGCGGCCAAACGCGCTCTCTACAAGGATATTGAAGAACTCAGGACAACAGTAGAGAAAGAGGGGAAATACACCCTGGAAGGTTTTGGATCATTCCTGTACGACAAAGAAAACGGTTACAACGTGGATCCCGCTCCGGGTTTTGAACTTTCCACAGAAACATTTGGACTGGAAACTCTGGATCTGAGGGATAAGCCAGAACCAGAACCGGAGCCTGTTGTTGCAGAACCTGAACCAGAACCAGAGCCAGCGCCAGAGCAGGAAGTTGCACCGGAGCCTACTGCAAAGGAAAAACCTGTCGCTGAGAAAGAGCCTGTTAAAAAGAAGAACAGGACCGGAAAAGTCCTGCTCTACATTATTGCGGTTTTGGCATTTTTGCTGATTTTGGCAGCGCTTGTCTACATCTTTAAAGAGGAGCTCAGGCCTGTGCTGGAAAAGATTCTCTACAGCAAAGAAGAGCTTGAAATACTCAATTACAAGCTTTAGCCTTATCCGATCTTGGCACCGTTTGGCATCACTTCCTCAGGAGTGATGAACCTCATTTTGCCGCTGCGGTCTTTAGCCATAAGAATCATGCCGTTGCTCTCTATACCCCTGATCTTGCGTGGCTTGAGGTTGGCAAGGATGCAAATCTGGCGGCCAAGCATAGCCTCAGGAGTGTAATACTCCGCGATTCCGGAAACAATCACTCTCTGGTCTACGCCTGTGTCTATGGTAAGCTTCAGGAGCTTGTCTGTCTTTGGCACAGCCTCTGCCTGGAGAACGGTAGCGGTGCGGATATCCATCTTTGCAAAGTCGTCTATCGTGCACTCTGGAGCCAGAGGTTCTGGCTGGCTTGCGATTTCAGCAGCTTCCTTTTCCTGATTAGCTATCTTGATTGCTGCAAGGCGGTCTGTCTGGGCGGTAATGGCATCGTCTTCTATCTTGCTGAAAAGCAGCTCTGGAGTTCCAATCCTGGAACCATCCTTCATGAGATCCATCTTGCCGAGATTCTCCCAGCTGATTCTGCCTTCTGAAGCACTTACAGGGCAAACCTCGTCTTTCTTTTCCGCAAGGCCTAGCATTGCCTGCAGTTTCTTTGAAGAGAACGGGCAGAAAGGTTCGAACGCAATGGAAAGGTTAGCGCAAATCTGGAGGCAGAGATTCAGAATAACGGCCACTCTCTCTGGATCCGTCTTGTAAACCTTCCAAGGCTCTGTATCTGTCAGGTACTTGTTGCCAAGTCTTGCCAGGTTCATGGCCTCTTTTACTGCATCCCTGAACTTGAAGTGTTCCAGACAGTTGGTAAGGTTTGCCACAATTTCCGGAACGGCCTGGATAAGCTTGCGGTCTTCTTCCGTGAGTTCGTTTTCAGAGTATCCCGGAACAATGCCGCCAAAGTATTTATTGGTCAGGACAAGAGCCCTGTTTACAAAGTTTCCGTAGATGGCCACAAGTTCACTGTTGTTGCGTGCCTGGAAGTCTTTCCAGGTAAAGTCGTTGTCCTTGGTCTCGGGAGCGTTTGCACAGAGGACATATCTCATAACGTCCTGCTGCCCCGGGAACTGGTCCAGATATTCCTCCAGCCAGATTGCCCAGTTGCGCGATGTGGAAATCTTGTCTCCTTCCAGATTAAGGAACTCGTTTGCAGGAACATTTTCCGGCAGCACGTAGCCGTCTCCGTATGCCTTGAGCATAGACGGGAACACAATGCAGTGGAAGACAATGTTGTCTTTGCCTATGAAGTGTATCATCCTGGTATCCGGACTCTTCCACCATTTTTCCCAATCGTTAGGGAGCAGTTCCTTTGTGTTGGAAATGTAACCGATAGGGGCATCGAACCATACATACAGTACCTTGCCCTTTGCATCTTCCAGTGGAACAGGTACACCCCAGTCAAGGTCTCTGGTAACTGCCCTTGGCTTTAGGCCACCATCTATCCAGCTCTTGCACTGGCCGTAGACGTTGGTCTTCCATTCCTTGTGGCCATCTATGATCCATTCCTTGAGCCAGCCTTCGTACTGGTCCAGAGGAAGATACCAGTGTTTGGTCATCTTCTTTACAGGCTTTTCTCCGCTCAGTCTGGAATGCGGGTCTATGAGTTCATCAGGAGAAAGGGTACTTCCGCATTTCTCGCACTGGTCTCCGTAGGCCTTGTCGTTGCCGCACTTAGGACAAGTGCCCATTATGTAGCGGTCTGCAAGGAAAACCTGTGCGGAAGGGTCATAATACTGCTCGCTTTCCCTTTCTATGAACTTACCTTCTTTGTATAGTTTGCTGAAGAACTCGGAAGCGGTTTCCGCATGAATCTTTGAACTGGTTCTGGAGTAGATGCTGAAACTGATTCCAAAGCGGTTGAAGGAGTCTTTTATGATAGCGTGGTATTTATCTACAATCTCCTGGGGAGAGCATCCCAAATCCTTGGCTTTGAATGTGATTGGAACGCCGTGTTCATCGCTTCCGCAGATGAACAGGACATCCTCTCCCTTAAGGCGGAGAAAACGCACATAGATGTCTGCGGGAACATAAACTCCAGCAAGATGGCCGATATGGACGCTTCCGTTTGCGTAAGGAAGTGCTGCGGTAATGAGATGTCTCTTGAAGTTCTTTTCCATATTGTTACTGTATCTTGTTTCCTGTTAATGTCATTTTGCAAATTTTGCCTCTCTAAGCAGCCGGCTCTTTACAATTGAAAGTTGCTGAATCTGCCGGGTAAGTTCGTTTATTTCCTCTTCCTGAGAAGAATCCAGATTCAGAAGCTGGCTTCTAAGCGTTGCAAGGCGCGAAGTTATAACTTTTGACTTATAAACGTAAACTGTACGCGGCAATACAGCGGAAAGATTCTTACCGATGCCTTCTACAGAGTTCTCTATCTTCTCGCTGCGGAAACGGTAAGAAGAGGAGAGGATTTCTATTGCGGTATCCGAAATCTCCTGATCCATACTGCTTATGAAGAATCTCTCCACATCCGTAGTACTGTCTGCCGCCTTGACGTTTTCAAAGTAGAGGTCATAGATTTTCTTAAGTACCGGATCTGTGATTTGCAGTCCGTCTACCTCAAGAGTCTGGCTTATATACTCGGCTACAGTTGGCTCGTAAACTTTTTCCACGCCTACAAGCGCATTGTGGAGATTGTGGAGGGTTTCCCTTCCGAACTTGAGCAGAAGATAAACCAGATCCTGCTCGCTTCTCCTTAGCTCCTCCGCAGCCTTGTCCGGTGGACTTTTCTGTTCCGTTGCCTTTCTGTATGCGGAAGGATCAGGACGGGAAGTGTAGCTTCTTTGCCCAGACTGGTAGCTGTAGGCCTGGTTCTTCCTTTCAGCTCTCAGGGAATTGACTTTATCAGAAAAGTCATCACGTCCTATTCCAAGAAGCTCGCTGGCCGTTGAAAGATAGGCAGAACGTATTCCGGCATCGTCTATCATAGATACACTCAGGGCTATCTCGTTTATCATCCGGCCCTCCTCGTAAGGGTCTCCGCTCAAGTTCCTGGAAAGGTTGCGGAACTGATAGACGATGAAGTCTTCCTCGCTCTTTTCCAGAAAATCTTCCAGTTCTTCCCGTGTATGGGTTCTGGCAAACGAGTCCGGATCTTCTCCTCCTGGAATAAGCACAACCTTTACGTTCATGCCTTTCTGGAGGAAAAGGTTTATGCCTTTGAGAGCCGCGTTTACACCGGCATTGTCTCCGTCATAAATGATGGTGATCTTCTGGGTGAACCTTTTGAGCAACAGAACCTGCTCTTCCGTAAGAGCGGTTCCGCAACTTGCCACAACGTTCTCTATTCCAGACTGATGCATAGAGATAACATCTGTGTAGCCTTCTACAAGGTAGCAGTTTTTCTTCTGGGATATGGAGTTGCGTGCCTCGTAGAGTCCGTATAAAACTCTCTTTTTGTGATAAATCTCGCTTTCCGGAGAATTCATGTATTTTACAGGACTCTTCTCGGAAGAAAGGATTCTTCCTCCAAAGGCCACAATCTTTCCGTTTACGGAACGGATAGGGAACATTACCCTCTCGTGGAATTTGTCCGTAACTTCTCCGGCGTATGGGCCATCTGTCTTCTCTACGGAAAGCCCTAGTTCCACAAGAAGGCTTTTCTTGTATCCCGCCGCAACAGCCTCACGGGTAAAGGAATCCCTTTCCTTGTTGGCATAGCCCAGCTGGAACTCCCGGATTGTTTCATCCTTGAATCCCCTCTCCCTGAAATAGGAAAGTCCCACGCTGCGTCCCTCTTCCGTATTCAGAAGGGCATTGGTGAAATACTTGCCGGCATATTCGTTTATAATCAGAAGGGAATCCCTGTGATTTCTCTTCTGGATTTCCTCAAAGCTTTCCTGAACATCGTTGACCTCTATTCCGTACTTGTTTCCCAGCCACTTAAGCGCCTCCACGTATGTCATCTGCTCATGCTTCATCAGGAAGGTGATGGCGTTGCCTTTCTCGTGGCATCCGAAGCAGTTGAAATACTGTCTGGAAGGGGAAACATGGAAACTCGGGGTCTTCTCCTGGTGGAAAGGACAACAGGCCACATAGTCGGAACCTTGCCTTTTGAGGGGCACAAAGTCTCCGATTACCTGGACGATATCTATTGCGTCCCGGATTCTTGCTATGGTGGCCTGGTCTATCATTCAGGATTGTCAGTCGTTGACTCCCTTGAGAGCCTCTCTTACCTTGGCCTCGATTTCCTCGCAGAGTTCAGGATTATCCCTAAGCAGCTGCTTTACTGCATCTCGGCCCTGTGCAAGTTTGGAATCGTTGTAGCTGAACCAGCTTCCGCTCTTCTTGATGACTCCGAGCTCCACACCCAGATCTACGATTTCTCCGAGCTTGGAAATGCCTTCTCCGAATACGATATCGAATTCCGCCTTGCGGAAAGGAGGTGCCATCTTGTTCTTTACGACCTTTACCCTTGCGCGGTTTCCGGTAGCATCGTCTCCATCCTTAAGCTGCTGTGTCTTACGCACATCAAGACGGACGGAAGCATAGAACTTGAGGGCGTTTCCACCGGTTGTGGTTTCCGGATTTCCGAACAGCACTCCAATCTTCTCCCTAAGCTGGTTGATGAAGATGCAGCAAGTGTTTGTCTTGGAAATGTTAGCCGTAAGTTTTCTCAGAGCCTGGCTCATGAGCCTTGCCTGGAGACCCATCTTGCTGTCTCCCATATCTCCCTCAATCTCAGCCTTTGGCGTAAGCGCCGCCACGGAGTCTATAACAACAATGTCTATAGCTCCAGAACGGATGAGGCTGTCTGCAATCTCCAGCGCCTGCTCTCCGTTGTCTGGCTGGGAGATAAGCAGCGTATCTACATTAACGCCAAGCTTTTTGGCGTATGTGCGGTCGAACGCATGCTCTGCATCTATCATTGCGGCAATTCCGCCAGTCTTTTGAGCCTCAGCGATGGCGTGAATAGCCAGCGTGGTCTTTCCGCTGCTCTCCGGGCCGTAAATTTCAATAACTCTTCCTCTTGGATATCCTCCGATTCCCAGCGCGTGGTCCAAAGCTATTGAACCGGTTGGGATAATTGACACATCGAACTTTGGCTGGTCTCCCAATTTCATGATCGTCCCTTTGCCGAAATCCTTCTCGATCTTGTCCAAAGTGGCCTGCAAAGCCCTTAGCTTCTCGGCGTTTACACCTTCATTCTGCACGGTTGCGGCAGTTTTCTCTTTCTCTTTAGCCATAATATTAATTTTTAGTTGTGTTTATAACTCTACAAATATACTCAAATCTGAAGTAATTTCTCATCCTTTTGCAGTGCAAAAAAAATATGTAAATTTGTCAATATCCGTCAAAGAGCGGAAAATTTTGAAATTTTTTGAAAAATGAAGAAGAAACTGCTGGGTCTGACTCTGGATGAACTCAAAGCCCTGTGTCTTGAGTGTGGCTTTCCTTCCTTTACCGCCAAGCAGATTTGCCAGTGGCTTTATCAGAAAAGGGCGGTTTCTTTCTCCGCGATGACAAATCTTTCCCTGAAAACCAGAAGCCTGCTGGAAGAAAAGTATGAGATAGGAGCCATTCCGTTCTGCAAGTGTGCTCAAAGCAAGGACGGAACCAAGAAATATCTCTTTGAGGTTTCCGGCGGCAACTATGTGGAAGCCGTGATGATTCCGGATAAAGACCGCAAGACTCTCTGCGTGTCTTCCCAGGCCGGATGCCGGATGGGATGCCGCTTCTGCATGACCGGAAGGCAGGGATTCCACGGCAATCTGGATGCAGCCCAGATACTCTCCCAGTTCTTCTTCATCGCTGAGGCAGAAGAACTTACAAATGCTGTTTTCATGGGGATGGGGGAACCTCTGGACAATCTGGATAATGTGTTAAGGGCCATTGAGGTTTTGACCTCGGACTGGGGATGTGGTTGGAGTCCAAAGAGAATCACGCTTAGCTCCATAGGCATTAACAAACTTGTGGGCAAAAACAGCCAAGGTGCAGAAAAGCGTTCTCCGCTCGAAAGGTTCCTGGAAGAAAGCCATGCCCACCTTGCTATAAGTCTCCATAATCCGTTCCATGCGGAGAGGCTTGCCATTATGCCTTCCGAGGCGGCTTTTCCGCTTGAAGAAACGCTTAAAATCATCCGCAAATACGATTTTACGGGGCAGAGGAGAGTGAGTTTTGAATACATAATGTTCAAGGGCCTCAACGATAGTCCTCGTCACGCCAAAGCCCTGGCTTCCATGCTGAAAGGCCTGGAGTGCAGGGTGAACCTCATCCGCTTCCACGACATTAAGGATACGGAGTTTCTTTCATCGCCGATGAAAACAATAACGGATTTCCAGGCTATTCTGGAGCAGTCTGGAATTACCGCAACTCTGCGCGCCTCAAGAGGGCAGGATATAGAAGCCGCCTGCGGCATGCTCAGCGGCAAGGCAAAAAATATGTAAATTTGGTATCAAGAAGAACCTATAAAAGATGAGAACATTAAGGATATTGTCAGCAGCCTTCCTTATCGCTGTGCTTTCATTTTCAAATCTTTTCGCTGAGGAAAACAAAACCCAGACCCCTCCGAAAAAGAAGATAAAGGTGGCCCTTGTGCTTTGCGGCGGAGGAGCCAAGGGAGCGGCGCACATAGGTGTCATCAAGAAACTGGAAGAGGTGGGAATCAGGCCGGATATGGTGCTTGGAACTTCTATGGGTGCTCTTATAGGTGGATTGTATGCAATGGGTTACAACTCTTCGCAGATGGATTCCGTGATTTCCGGTGCAGACTGGGACTATCTTCTTTCAGACAATATCCGTAGAGAAGACCTTAACTTCTCCAAGAAGCAGGATGAGGAAAAGTTTTTCATGAGCATTCCTTTTTACAACATATATGGGGAAAAGAAAGGAGAGTCTAAACAGGAGAAAAGCATGTTCAATCTTCCGGGCGGATTTGTTAGCGGAAATAACGTTCTCAATCTTCTCACGGACCTTGCTCTGGGATATCAGGACTCCATAAACTTCAACACGCTTCCGATTCCTTTTGCCTGCATCGCCACGGATTTGGCTACAGGAGAGGAGGTTGTGCTGGATCATGGAAGCCTGCCTTTGGCAATGAGAGCCAGTATGGCTATCCCGGGATTCTTTGCTCCGGTGGAAATAGACGGCAAGGTGCTGGTGGATGGCGGTGTGGTAAACAATTTTCCGGTTGACGTTGCCAGAAAAAAAGGTGCGGACATAGTGATTGGAGTAGACGTTCAGACAGACCTTGCCTCTGCAGAAAACCTGAAAAGCATAGACGCTGTGCTTATGCAGCTTATCAGCCTCATGGGCAACGATCTGTTTATGGAAAACAAGGAACACACAGATATCTACATTCATCCAGACGTGTCCAAGTTCGGCACCCTGAGCTTCAACAAGGAGGCCGTGGACACCCTTATGGCAAACGGTTACAAGGCGGCTCAGGAAAGGGATGAGGCTCTCAGGGCTTTGGCTAAGCTTACCGGAACGAAAAGCCTTAAGGAAATCCAGAAAGAAGATATCTACAAAACCAACTTCAGGATAACGGAGCTGGTCTGCGAGGGAATGGATATTGACGATAGGGGATGGCTGCTTAAAATGGCAGGACTGGAAGAGGGAAAGGAAGTTACGGGAACGCAGATAAACAAGGCCATATCCATTTTCAAGGGAACCCAGGCCTTTTCCCAGGTAACATATTCCCTGACCAAGAATGCCAGGACAGTGGATCCGGAAGATTATGTACTTACGTTCAAGTTCACCAAGGGACCTTCCAATTATGTCAGTGTCGGAGCCAGATACGATACAGAAGAGGCTGCGGCCATGCTTCTTAGGGTTGGCATCAACCAGTATGCTCTCCACGGCTCCAGGATGGATCTTACCGGCCGTGTGAGTTTTAACCCAAACGTAAGGCTTGGATACGACTATGTGTTCAGCAAATACCCACGCCTGGAAACCAGCTATATGTTTGCCAAGAAAGACGTGAACATTTATTCCGACGAATCTTCCCGCAACAATGTAACCTTTATCTACAACGGATTAGAGGCTGCCATTGCAAACATCAAGTATTTCAGGGCTTTGGATGTGAGACTCGGCACGCGCCTGGAAAATTTCAAGTTCACCAAGTTTCTCTCCAGCAAGATGGTGAGCGGACATATCAAGGCCCATAGCTACTGGTCTGTTTTTGCAAGGGGAATCATGGATACCAGAGACAGCAAGTATTTCCCTACAGATGGTTCTTACCTGCAGGTGGACGGGGCGTATTATTTTGTGGGCTTCCATTCCGGATTCAAGAGTTTCACTTCCTGGATGGTAAGTTTCAACATGGCGTTCGATCTGGGCGACAACTTTGTTCTCCAGCCATATATATGGGGAAGGGTCAATGTCCGCAACCGTCTGGAACAGCCTTACTACAACTTTGTCGGAGGCTCCGAGCAGGGAAGGTATCTAGACCACCAGATACCATTCATAGGAATTAACTATGCCAACGCATTCGACAATTCAGTAAGTGTTTTCCGTCTTGACCTTAGAAAGAAACTGGGCAAGAAGCATTATGTCTATGCTATGGGCAATTACCTGCGCAATGGCAAGAGCCTGGACAAGATGGTAAGTTTCGACCGCAAGGGCTACTGGGGCGTTGGCGCCCAGTACAGTTACGATACCAAGATAGGTCCCCTGACCTTCAATCTCCACTGGAGCGACTACAACAAGAAGAAGATAGGCGCCTATCTTTCATTCGGCTATTTCTTCTAGGATATGGATTCCCAGCAGGCCAAGAACCGTTTGATGGCGGAGTGCTCCAGAAAGGAAATCTCCGCCCATCAGGCACGCGCAAAACTCCTTAAATGGCTGAATCAGTCTGACGAAGAAGCGCAGCCTCAATCTTCAAAAACAGCCGTTGAACAAATCATCGCCTCCCTTGTAAAAGACAAATACATAGACGATTCGCGCTTTGCCAAGGCATTCACAAGGGACAAGCTCCGCTTCTGTGGCTGGGGGCCTGAAAAGATATTGAGGGGGCTCAGCGATGCTGGCATAGATAAATCCATCGCAGAGAAAACCGTAAAGGAAGAGGAGGCACTTTCTCTCCAAATTCTCAGCGATCTTCTTTCCAGAAAGCGCAGGGAACTTGAAAAGAAGCAGGACAGGAAAATCGCTGAGGCTCAATCACAAATGGAACACCTCAAGGAAAAACTCGGCGAAATGGAACGCCAGTCCTACGGATTTGATCCGGTGATGCTGGAAGAGAGGGCGTCCCTGCAGCGTAAACTTTACGCCTTGCAGACCAAGATTCGCACCTCAAACCAGCAGATCCGCGCCTCCCTGCTGGCCTTCGCCACTCGCAAAGGCTTTCCCCTCAAACAAATATCCTCCGCTTTGAAACAAATTGAAATATGAAAAGAATATCCGTATTGTTTGTTGCGCTGACCGTTGCAGCGTCTATGTTTTCAAATATGGCAGTTAGCCAGTCATACAAGATTTATCCGGTGCCGCATAAGATGACGGAGGCTGATTACATCGTTTTCTCCAATATTCCGTCAGGAAGTCAAATTAACATAGTTGCCGAAAATGGTATTGATGAAGTAACTGTCCGTAGGGCGGAACAGATAATTGTAGAACACGGATATTCTGCAAGTAGATCTGACAAGCTTTCAAAGACAGGAAATAATCTGATTCTCGGAATTTCCGGTTCTAAAGGCTTAGCCGATTTGATGGCGTATGCAGTTGATAGAAGTGTGTTTGATTTGGAGAATGTATATGATCGTTATCTCCTGTGCATTGCAGCACGAGGTTTTTTCGAGAACTATCATTCAGATGCGATTACATTAAAAACCAGTAAGACAGAGATACTTGTTTTAGGTGAGAATACAGATGCTGTTTTCTGTGGCTTGGCTTCTTTGGAGCAGATTATGGATCAGGGGATTAACCATTCGGTTATTATCTATGACTGGGCGGATGTGAAGAATCGCGGAGTAATAGAGGGGTACTACGGAGTGCCTTATTCCGCTGAGGTTACAAAAGACCTATTCCGGTTTATGGCAAAGTACAAGTTGAATACTTACATGTATGGGGCAAAGAGCGACCCTTATCACTCAAGATACTGGAGCGAGCCTTATCCTACGTCAATTACTCCGGAGCAGGAGAAGATAGGTTATCTTACTCAGGACATGATGAAAGACATTACTTCCGTTGCAAAGGAGTGTAAGGTGGATTTCATCTGGGCAATCCATCCGGGCAAGGCGTTTGCGGATCCTGAGAATAAGGATATCATACGGCAGATAATGGGTAAGTTCGAGAGCATGTATGAGCTGGGAGTCAGACAGTTCGGAGTGTTTGTGGATGACGTTGGAGTGCCATCAGACACCATGGTCCTTAAACTCTGTGCAGACAATCTGGCCGCTTTGCAGAACGCCATAGACAAGAAGTGGAACAGGCCTGGCGTTTCTCCTGCAGATACGGTTAAGCCTCTGCAGTATGTGCCTCAGCTTTACGCTTATTCCTGGGTGGACGAGGAGAAGGCGAAGGCTTTTTTCGAGACCTTGAAGCCGGTGCCGGAAAAGGTGGACATCTACATTACCGGCGCAAACGTGTGGTCCGTTCCAAATAACTATGATATAGCCAAGGTTAACGGATGGCTCGTAAAGAGAACCAGCTGGTGGTGGAACTATCTGTGCAACGATTCCGACGTGACAAAGCTTTTTGTCGCCGATGCGTATACGAACTTCAGGGACGAGACTCATATCTTCAGCACCTCGTATCTTGAAGAAAACCTTGCCGGCACAAACTCCATAATAGTCAACCCGATGCAGCAGGGAGAACTTTCCAAGATCGGCCTTTTCAGCACGGCAGACTATACCTGGAACACAGGAGCCTTTAACAATTACCGCAGCTGGGAGGCCGCTGTCCGTGCTGTGGGCGGTTCCGCTCTTCTTGCCGATTTGTCGGAAGACTTGTTCAACGTGATTCCTGCTCTGCGATACTATGACAACGACAAATTCGAATACCTGATAACGCGCTACAAGCAGTCCGTGGAAAAAGGCAAGCCGGCTCCTGGATCTCTCATCGCCGAGCTGAAAAAGGTTAATGCTTCCTGCAGCCGGATAGAGAAGAATCTGGTGCTTTCTTCCAAGTTGAGCGACGCCTTACTCTACACGGACATAAGTCCTTGGCTTCTTAAGGTTAAGGCTATGACAGAAGAAGCAATTGGCTTGCTGGA
>JAFZMA010000204.1 GCA_017551215.1 Bacteroidales bacterium
ATAAAGTTTCAATATAACAAGACATCCCTGAACAACCTCAACAAACAGCTGAAGGTCAGGCGAAATGCGCTCCCTACCCTAAAGAACAAGGAGAGCGCCCTCCGTATGGAGGTAAAGCATGCCAAGGCCAAGAGCGAGCAGCTGGACAGCGAGCTTGAAACTGCAATCCGTTCATACGACTATGTGGCTCCGATGTGGAACGAATTCGACAGCGGTCTGATTTCCGTCAAGGACGTTTTGCTGAAAAGCGTGAAGGTTGCCGGTATCAAGACTCCTGCCGTAGAAGACATTGTCTTTGAAATCAAGGAGTTTGACCTGTTCAACAAGCCTATGTGGTATTCAGACGGTGTTGCTATCCTTAAGCTGATGGCTACTCTTGGAATTGAATCCGAGGTCTACAGGGAGAAAATGAGAATCCTGGACTATTCCAGAAAGAAGACTACACAGAAAGTAAATCTTTACGAGAAGGTCCAGATTCCTGGATATATGGAAGCTATCCGCAAGATTAAGAGGTATATGGAGGATGAGGAGAACCTTTCAAAGGCTTCTCAGAAGATTGTAAAACAACGTCACGCTATGGAGGAGGAAGAGAATGATTAAGCAGATGACAAAATACAGCTTCGTTGTTTTCCATCAGGATACGCCAGCCTTCCTTGACACTCTCAAGAGTCTGGGGCTGATGGATATAACGCGTTCCTCCAAACCTGCCACGGAGAATTCACGCAAGCTGTTCGACGAGATTCAGCGCTATTCCACTGTCCTTAAACAGCTTAAGACTGTACGCAAGGAATCATGCTCGGAAAAGCCTCTTCCGGAAAGCGGAATAGATAATGCGGAAGAGGTTGTTGCACGCTGCCAGACCCTAACGGATGAGTGTCGCGCAATTAAAGCCGAGCTTGTTCTGCTTACGGATGAATACAATGCTGCTCTTCCTTGGGGAGCGTTTGAAAAAGACACTCTGGAAAAGATAAAGGCCCTTGGCCTGACCCCTTGCTTTGTGAGCATTCCGGCAAAGAAATTCAATGAATCGCTGAGAGAAAAATACGCCCTTGAAATCATATCACAGACCTCAGACAAGGTCAATATGGTTATCCTGCTTCCGGCAGGAGAAAGGCTCAAAGGCAAGTTCAAGACTGTTGATCCGCCTAAGGAATCTGCCGGCATCATACAGGAGCGCATCGCTGAGAAAGAAGCCCTACTTGAGAAGAAAGAGGCTGAGCTTGAGACTCTTGTGGCGGGGATAGAGGCTGTTTCAAACAAGATGGAGGCTCTCAAGTGCGAGGCGGAAGTTCTTCTTGCGGGAGAGAGCAGCATAAAGGCGGCCGAGAACACGATAGACGTTTTCACTGGCTTTGCACCAAAGGAAAGCAGTGCGGAGATTGCAACTGCCCTGGACAACTGTTCAGACGGAGTATACTGGTCTTCTGAGGATGCCAAGGTAGAGGATAATCCTCCTATCGCACTCAAAAACAACAGGTTCACCCGCATGTTCTCCGTCCTTACGGACATGTACGGCAGGCCTGCCTACAACGAGTTCGACCCTACTCCTTACATTTCCGTGTTCTTCCTTCTGTTCTTTGCAATGTGCATGGGAGATGCCGGATATGGTATTCTACTGATTATCATCGCGCTGCTTCTACGTAAAGCCAAGGGAGCCGCCAAGTTCGCTCCTCTTGTAATGACATTGGGGATAGCCACGCTTGTAGTGGGATTCCTGCTCCACACATTCTTCGGAATAGACATTTCCCAGGTAAGCTGGATTCCGGATGGTGCCAAGAAGTTCATGATTACAGGCAAGATAGCCGGCTATGACGCTCAGATGGTGCTCGCACTTGTGATAGGCGTTATCCATATCTGTGTGGCTATGACCGTAAAGGCAATATATGCTGTAAAGAAGAACGGCTTTGCCAACTCGCTTGGTACTATAGGATGGACACTGCTCATTGTTGGCGGAGTTATTATTGGAGCCATTGCCCTTGGCGCAAATCTGGAGAAATCTCTGGTAAAGACAATAGTCATTGTGCTTGGAATTGTCTCAGCGATAGGCATTTTCCTTCTCAATAACATCCACCGCAATCCACTCAAGAACATTGGCAGCGGCCTCTGGGAAACCTATAACACTGTTACCGGCCTCCTCGGCGATGTGCTCAGCTACATCAGGCTTTACGCCCTTGGACTTGCCGGAGGAATGTTGGGAGCAGCATTCAACCAGCTTGGAGGAATGGTACTTGGAGACAGCCAGGGATTCAGCATTATGTGGATATTCTTCATAATAATTGTGGTGTTTGGTCACGTGCTGAACCTTGCCATGTGCTGCCTGGGTGCATTTGTACATCCTCTCAGGCTCAACTTCCTGGAGTTCTTTAAGAACAGCGGCTACGAGGGTAGCGGAAAAACTTATAAACCATTGACAACAAATAAATAATAACATTTAAAATAATAATTATGATTAACGTAATTCTTGGTTATCTGGGCCTCGGCCTTATGTTGGGACTGGCCGGAGTAGGAAGCAGCATCGGCACAACAATAGCCGGCAATGCCGCAGAAGGCGCTCTCAAAGTGAATCCTGAGAAATCTGGAAACTACATGGTGCTTTCCGCACTCCCTGCAACCCAGGGTATTTACGGATTCGTGGCATTCCTGGTTTGGCTGTCAAAGGATTTTACCGTAGACGGAGCCAAACTGTTCGGAGTTGGAATCAGTGTAGGAATCGTTTGCCTGCTCTCCGCTATCCGTCAGGGCAAGGTCTGCGCTAACGGTATCGTAGGCGTTTCCCAGGGTCACGATGTATTTACCAACACTCTTATCTACGCTGCTCTTCCTGAATTCTACGCAATTCTTGGACTTGTAGGCGCACTTATGCTCAACTAGTTATGACACTGATAAAGTCAATTTCAGGAATTAGGGGCACCATCGGCGGACAGATCGGTGATGCCCTTACTCCTATAGATGCCGTAAAGTTCACAGCCGCCTACTGCACCCGCCTCAGGAATCTCTATCCGGGAAAAAGGTGCAAGGTCGTTGTGGGAAGAGACGCCCGTCTTAGCGGCACAATGCTGCGCAATGTAGTTTGCGGAACTCTTCTTTCCTGCGGTGTGGACGTAGTGGATGCCGGTCTGGCTTCCACCCCTACCACGGAGATGGCAGTAATCCTGGAGAAGGCAGACGGTGGAATCATCCTTACCGCCTCCCACAATCCGCGGCAGTGGAACGCTCTCAAGCTCCTGAACAGCAACGGAGAGTTTCTGTCTGCGGAAGACGGAGCCCGCCTCCTTGAATTCGCGCAGAAAGAAGACTTTACATTCGTGGATGTGGACAGTCTTGGAAAACTCGTGGAGAAAGATTTCACTCTTGCCCATATAGATGCTGTTCTTGCAGACCCGCTTGTAGACATTGAGGCTATAAAGAGCGCTGGTTTCAAGGCAGTTCTGGATGCCATCAACTCTGTTGGCGGCACCACGATGCCTATACTTCTGGAAAAACTGGGCGTGGAGTGCATCAAGCTGAACTGCGAGCCTACTGGAGATTTTGCCCACAATCCTGAACCTCTGCCAGCAAACCTCGTTGGTCTTTCCCAAGCTGTAAAGGAGAACAATGCGGATATGGGAATCTCCGTGGATCCTGACGTAGACCGCCTTGCATTCTTCTGCCAGGACGGAACTCCTTTCGGAGAGGAATACACCCTTGTAAGCGTTGCTTCATACGTTCTGGAAAAGAATCAGGGTCCAACCGTATCCAACCTCTCTTCTACCAGAGCACTCAGAGACGTTACCGAGGCTGCCGGACAGAAATACTATCCTGCGGCAGTGGGAGAAGTGAACGTTACCACAAAGATGCACGAGGTGGGTGCCGTAATCGGTGGAGAAGGCAACGGCGGAGTCATTTATCCGGCCCTCCATCATGGAAGGGATGCCTACATGGGTGTTGCCCTGTTCCTATCTAACCTGGCTCACAAGAAACTGAAAATGACAGAGCTCCGCGATTCCTATCCTCAATACTTCATCTCCAAGAACAGGATTGAGGTTTCAAACCCGGAACTCGTGGACAGGATTCTGGCCAAGGTAACCCAGGCATTCTCTGATTTCAACCCTCTTACCATAGACGGAGTAAAGATAGATTTTGAGGATGAGCGCAGCTGGGCTCAACTCCGGAAATCCAACACGGAGCCAATCATCCGCCTTTACTGCGAGGCTCCTACAGAAGAGCAGGCAAATGAACTGGCATCCAGAATCAAATCTCTTGCGGAAACGGTTATAAACGGATAGCAACATGTTCTCTTTCAGGACCTCGGACATATTCAGGCAGGAAGACATCGTCCTTCACAAAGGGCGTATAATGGTTATTTGCAACCAGTCTGCCTGGAATCCCGAGACCCGTGAGTATGTCTTTGAAGGTTTCTTCTCAAGAGGCAACCTCTCATGCGTAATGGTGCCGCCTTCTGACGGACTTGCAGACCATCACCTGTCCGCTTCTGTTCCTTTCAACGCAATCAGCAAAGACACAGAAGGATACCTTCTCTTCAGCGAGGACGATTTCGCATCTACCGATGCTCTGGTGGTTGAGCTTCAGGATGCCGGATGCCGCTATTTCGACACTCCTAACCTGATTTACGCCCTATTCTCCTTCCTCTGCGACAGGGATGCGGATTTTCCTGTCTACATAATCGACAGGCCGAATCCCGGGGGCAGGCAGGTGGAAGGAACGGCTCTCAGGGCCGGATACAGGTCTCATAAGGGTATTGAGGGAATACCGCACAGGTATGGAATGACAATCGGCGAACTGTCATATTATCTGTACGGAAGACTTGGAGCCAAATTCCCTCTCCACATAATATCCTGCAAGGCATCTCCGGCCGGAAAACTTGTGATGAGCTGGACCGTGCCTCTTTCAGAGGATTTCGGAAATTTCTTCACTCACGCTTTCTACAGCGGGCAGTATCTGTGGAAAGGAACAAATATAACTCCGGGAGAAGGAACAGTACGTCCATACGAACTCTTCGGCGCTCCGTTCCTGGAAGGGACTAGACTGGACGACCACCCTCTGTTTCAGGACGATGGAGTCTTTGCCCGCTGGGCATCATTCACCCCTATGGGCGGAAGGTACAACAGGGAAAGGTGTTTCGGATACCAGCTTCTCCTGACTCCGGAAAGCCAGTATAACTCTCTTGCACACTCTCTGCGCCTTATCCGCTGCGCCAAGGACTCATCCCCCGCTTTCCGTTTCCTTGAGAAGGAACCGGGCAAGGATTTGAGCCGCATTCAGATGCTCGCGGGAGACAAGGATCTTCTGGACTTCATAGAAGGAAACGCAGACTGGGAAGACACCAGAGAACACATAAAGCTCGAAGAGCAGAAATGGATAAAGAAAACCAGAAAAGATCTCCTCTACCAAGACGAGCCTCTTTTCAGAATTAAATAGAAAGAAAATGAATCCAGTACTTCAAGAAAAGAAATTCGCTCCGGCCGAGGGTCAGACTGTGATTATAGAAGACTCACAGGCAATGACCGTAAAGGGATGCATTGTCAAGACCTGCCTTCTTCTGGTCCTTATGCTGGTAGCCGCAGCCTATACCTGGAAGGTTACCTACGAATCCATCAATCCTTCATCTCCGATGTGGTATATGATTGGTGGATGCATAGTTGGCTTTATCCTGGCGATGATAATATCATTCTCGCCGAAAACAGCTCCTTACCTGTCTCCGATATATGCTGTTGCAGAAGGACTGATGCTCGGCTGCATTTCGGCCCTCTACAATCAGAGTGCCAATACAGCCACCGCTGAGGCCGCAGCCAATACCCAGGCCATAAGCAACATAATATCCGGAGCCATCCTACTTACGGTTATCACCGCATTCGTGATGCTCCTTCTCTACCGCAGCGGAGCGGTCAAGGTCGACAACCGTTTCTACAGGATAATGAAGGTAGCCCTGGTTTCCATTATGGTATTCTACCTGATGGGAATTGTGGTAATGCTATTGGGCGGAACTGAAGGAAAGTTCTACAGCCTGTTCTTCGGGAACAGCATACTTGCCATCGTGATAAACATTGTCATTGTGGCGGTGGCGGCCTTCTCCCTGATGATGGACTTCGACCTCATAGTAAAGGGTAGCCAGATGGGCGCTCCAAAGTATATGGAATGGTATGCCGCTTTCGGCCTTATCGTCACTCTGGTGTGGCTTTACCTTGAGATTCTGAGGCTTCTTGCCAGATTTTCAAGCAGAAACTGAAGAAATCCGTCACAATATTTTGATATAACGGCAAAATCCGTATATTTGCACCCCGAATTAAAAATCATTTGCAAATGAAAAAGTCTATACATCCCGAAACCTACCGACTTGTAGCTTTCAAGGATATGTCTAACGATGAGGTATTCAT